>DATLVT010000727.1:0-4614 GCA_035577105.1 Polyangia bacterium | reverse complement strand
GCCTCGGCGTTCGGCGGCGGCGATCAGCTCTCGCGCCTGGATTTCCCGGCGGGCCTGGCCACCGTCGACGCCGGAGCGCAGGCGAAGATCCGGACGCTGGCCAGGGCCCTGCAGGAGCGTCCCGGCCTGTCCTTCGAGATCGAAGGGGGCGCCGATCCGCAGCGCGACCGCGAGGACCTGCGTCGGCACATCTTTCAGCAAAAGCTCCGCGCTCAGCGGGTCATCGAACTGGCGAAGGCCGGGAGCACGCCGGGCGTCACGCCCCCGGCCCAGGACGCCGCCGCGCCCATCGACGCCGCGGAACGCCCGCATCTTGTCGAGCTGGCCTACAAGGCCGAGACCTTCGCCAAGCCGCGCAATTTCCTGGGCATCGAGAAGGGACTGCCCCCGGCCGAGATGGAGAAGATGATCGCCACGCACATCGTCGTCGACGACGACGCGCTCCGCGCGCTGGCCCAGGAGCGCGCCAAGGCGGTGCTGGGCGCGCTGTCCAAGATCGCCCCCGAAGGCGCGACGCGCCTCTTCCTGGTCACGCCGCGCCTTGGCCCAACCCCCGGCGCCGCCGTCGAGCTGCGCCTGAAAAAAGACTGAGGCCGATCAGTACGTCACCGCCAGGCCCAGGCGGCCGAAGGCGCCGCGCGCCGCCAGCGGTGCCAGCGTCAGCGCACCGGCCTTGTTCTGGTCCGCCCCGCCCAGCCCCGGCTGCAACACCACCTCGTGGCTGGGTGTCCAGCCATAGCCGGCGTCGCCTTCGATCCAGACGCCGACCACGCTGCGATCCGGCGACAGGCGCACCGCCACGCCGGCGCTGGCGTCCAGCGACAGGCCGCTGAAATCCCCGGACATCGTCGCCGGTGACGAGCTGTCGACCAGCGACGCGCTGACGCGCATCAGACCGGGCGCGACGCGGCCGAAGGCGTAGGCGCGCGCCAGCGGCGCGACCCGCAGCTCGACGGGCACCGAGCCGCGGATGACCTGCAGGTGCGCGTGCGCGCTCCGCGCACTGGCGTCGCTGGCTCCGGTGTCGAACGCCAGTCCCAGGGCAAGGGCCAAAGCCCCCTGGCGAACCAGGACGCGCGACACGCCCAGCGACAGCTGCGGCAGGGCGTCCGTCGTGGCGAACGGATCAAACCCGCGATCTCTGACCAGGGTCGTGCGCAGGGCCACCGTCCCCTGCCAGACCTCGGTCCTGGCCGGTGCCGCCTCCGCGGCGACCTCTGCGCCCAGCGCGTCGCCAGAGATCCCGCTGGCGCCGGCCACCACCAGCAACAGCGCTCCCCAAATTTCCGGACGTCCCGATCTAGCGGTCATGGTAATCCCCCTCCGTCAGCAGGCCGGCGTAAAGGCGGCGCGTCTCGTCGTTCTCCTTCTCGGTGGCGGCATCGAACACGGTCGCGCCCACGCCGCCCTGGCCGTGGATGACGATCAATGCCCGCCCCCCGTCGCTGCGGGCGATCTCGTGCAGGGCGTTCGCCGGCCGATCGATCACCAGCGACTTCGGATGCTTGGTCGCCAGGTCGGTGGCGGCGATGGTGAGATCCGACGGCGTGAACGTCCATACCCGCTCGCCCGTCGGTGACACCACCATGGCCAGGTTCGGGTTCGACGTCACCAGCGGCGATGCGGTCCGGGTCCGCAGGTCCAGCACATAGAACGCGCTTTGCAGCGCCTTCAAGACCTTCAACCCCTGGTGGGGCACGGGCACGTCGAGGACGGCGTTGATGGTGGTCCCCAGCGGCAGGGTCTCGATGCTGCGATACGGCTGGCCGGCGGTCTGCCCCAGCGACCAGAAGGCGACGCTGTCCGTCGCCGCCCCTGCGTTCCAAAGCAGCCCGACGTCGAAGGCGGGCGCCGTCGCGGCCGGGGCAGCCGACGCCACGTCGGTCACCAGCGACAATTTGGTGTAAGGCGCCGGCAGCATCACCTGCGTCGTCAAGCTGGTGACGGGATCGACCAGGACGGCGCTGCTGGTGCCGGGGACCAGCGCCGCCAGACGCAGGCCACCATCGGTGCGAACGAAGGCGATGTCGCTGGGGATGCCCCCGACGTCGGTCAGGTTCACGATCGGCTTGAACCCGTTGGTGGTGGTGGTGGCCGACATCGCGCTGGTGGCCGGTCCCAGCTGCAAGGTGATGACGGAGCGATCGTTGGCCAGGCGAATGCCCACCCGGGCGTCGTCGTTGCGCGCCGGATCGCCGTCGTCGACGACCACGCCCGCCGGTTGCAGGCGGCGCACGTCGTTGCCGCCGGTCAGCGGAACGGTGATCTCCGGGATGGCCGGATTTTCCAGCTGCAACATCGACACGTCCTGGTCGCTCTCGACGATCAGCAGGTGCTTGACCCCGTTCGGCAGGTTCAGGCCTGGCGTGAACGTCAGCCGCACCGGCCGCCCGCCAAAGCTTTGCAGCGTGTGCGGCGTCGGGTTGTCGGCGCCGACCGGCCTGGTCAGATCGATGATCACCAGCTCGTTGGGGTTCTCCACGAAGGCGCCCTGGCCGTTGCCCGCGCCGGCGTAAAGAACCACCCAGCGTCCGGTGGGATCCAGCGCCAGCCCCGACAGCGGGTCGGTCAGCACGGCGCCCAGGTCCAGCCGCAGCGACGGGTCACCCTTGCCGGTGCGATCGATGACCGTCAGCGAGGGCGGCTGGTCGGGCTGGGGATCGCCCAGCCGGGCCCGGTGTCCCGCCGAGACGATGAACAGCTTGCTGCCGTCAGGCAGGGCGGCGGCGCTGAGGATGTCGCGCCCGACCGGCACGTCCTGCGTGGCCAGGCGCTGGTCGGGCTGGGCGGTCAGCAGCACCACCCGATCGGCGGGACGATCGATGATCGCCACGGCGTCTTGCAACCCAAAGGTGGTCACCGGCATGTCCACCGGCTGATCCCAGACATCGGGCCGCCCGCCACATCCGCCGGCGCCCCCCAGCAACGCCAGCAGGCACAGCGCTGTCACCCGTTCACTCTCGATCCTGTTCATGGCTGGCTCCAATCGACGACGCGCGCGCCCAGTTCGAAACCGGTCAGCGTGCGCGCATCGCCGCTGTCCAGACCGACAAACGTGATGCGACCCTCCGGGTGCCTCTGCGCAACGAAGCCGCGCACCGCGCCCGCCACGACGCCGACGGCGATCGGCGGGCTGGCCAGCGGAAACCGGGCCACCTCCAGCGAGGGAAACGATCCCAGATAGACTGCATAGGTCTGCGTGCGCTCGTCGGAGACGGTGACCAGCGCGCGGTTCGACGCCGGCGCGATGGCCACCGACCGCGGCGCTGTGCCGGTGTCCTGAAGGCGTGCCGGACGAACGCCGTCCAGCGGGACCAGGCTGAACGCGGCCGCCGCCACCGGAGCCGGCGCCGGCCCGGCGTCGACGGGCGCTCCCCCGTCGGGAGTGCCGGTGGTGCTGGGCGGCGGCGGGGCGTCGCGATGGATCACCACGGCGTTGGCGCCGTCCGGCGTGGGGAAGGCCGACAGCACAGCGCCGTGTAACTTGACCACGTGAAAGGCGGGGGCCGCCCCCAGTGACAGGACGACCAGACGTTCGGCCGCGGAGGCGTTCGAATACAGGACCGCCACCGAACCACCCGCCGTCAGCGTCACCGACCCGATGGTCTCGCCCGGAATGTCGACACGGGTCACCGCGGCCAGGGTCGGCACGCCCGCGGCAAGCGGCACAATGTCCACCTGGGACAGATCGCGGACCACCGCCACCGCCCGATCACCGGCCGTGGTCAGATCCACGTCGGTGATGGCGCCGCCCAGATCCAGGGACGTCCGGGTGCCCGTGGTGAGATCGACGATGCCCAGCGCCGAGCTGCCCTCGCGCCGGGTCACCGCCACCCGTCCGTCGGGGGTGATGGAGACGTCGCGCGTGTCGGCGTCCTCCGTGGGATCGTCGGACAGCGCGATGTTGCTGCTGACCGCCGGCCCGGCCGCCGCCGTCAGATCGACGATGGAGATCCCATCCTGCGTGACGGCGAAGGCGCGCTTGCCGTCGGAGGAGAACGCCACCGCCGCCGGCCGGTAGCCGACCGCGACGACCGCCTTCGCCGCGGCGGGGTTCGCCGCCTTGAGATTGATGACCGCGATGTCCTGAAAGCCCTGCGTCTTGGTGGCGCCCCTGATCCGCGCGGCATCCGTCCAGGCGATGGCCCACTGCCCGTCGCTGGAGACCGACCAGGCGTTCGCGCCGTGCACCAGTCCCTTTATGGTCTGGCTGGTCAAGACGTCGCCCTTGGCGCGCAGGACGGTGGCGTCGTCGGACAGCGCGTTCAGCACGATCACCGCGTCGTCGGTGGTGCTGGGAATCGCCGCCAGGAAGGTGGGGGCGTTCCCCGCCTCGACGGTGCGCACCTGCAGGGTCTGTGCATCGACGTACGCCACCCGTCCGCTGGTGGGGTTGGCGATCCAGACGAACCGGCCGGTCGCCACGGGAACCTCATAGGTGCTCTCCAGCTCTGTCTCCGGCGGCAAGACGGCGCCCCCGGTGCCGTTCGCGCCACCGAAACCCGGCGCACCCATCCCGGTGCTGCCGCCTGCACCGCTGCCACTGCCACTAGGGCCGGTGCCTCCTGGCGACGGGCCGCTCGTCCCCGCACTATCGGAACTGCCCCCCGCGGC
>DATLVT010000726.1:0-5117 GCA_035577105.1 Polyangia bacterium | reverse complement strand
CCAGCGCATGATTTATTTTCAAAACAATCCCCCACAGGCAAAACCCCATTGACCAGGCCCCGGACCACAGCCAAGCGCGTGCAATCGCCACGGCGCATGCCCGGCCGCCGCCGCCGACGAAGCGCCACCGGACGGCGCGGTGAGAAACAGCGCCGCCGCCGCCCCGCCAAACACCGCCGCCCCGACATAGCCAACGATCAAGACCGTCCTCGCCGTGGCCGCGCTGTTGTAGGCGTCTTCGCAGTCGGGCGGCCCGAAAAAGCGGCCGCTTGAATCTCGATTGCAGACGTTGGCGTTGTTGGCGTCCTTGCGGTTGTAACTGGTCAGCTTGTTCTCGTGGATGAAATGAAACGTCACCCCCGTCGCCAGGGCCGCCCCGCCCAGCCCCACCGCCACCCAGGCCAGCGGTCGTTGCCAGGCGCGCGGCGATCCGGGCGCCGGCTGGCCGGCATCCGTCGCCACCGGACCCGGCTGCTCCGCCGGCGCGGCGGAGCCCCCGCTGGTCATTCGCCCCGCCGCCGGCAACTCAGCCGTCGAGGACGGCGGCGGCGGCGATCCCGATTGCGACAGCGGCACGAGATCGATCTGTTCGCGCCCCAGCTGCCCGGCCGCCACCGTGGCCACCCGCTGCATGGGGAAAAATCCGGACGCGCGCACGCCCAGCACCACCGTGCCGGCCGGGACGCGCAGCGGATGATCCAGCGGCAGCAGCCCCACCGACGCTCCGTTGATCTCCAGCGTGGCACCCTTCGGTCCGTCGACGGCGATGCTGCCCAGGTGACCCGCCACGTTCGACAGCGATTGCTCCAGCAGCTCGCGGTTCTTGACGATCCACGCGTTGGTGGTCGACTTCATCGCCTCGGTGAGGTGCGCCTCGGCATCGACCCAGCGCCCCAGCGCCTGCTCGGCCATGCCGATCTGCGCCAGGGTTCTGGGCAGGGGCGCCGCCCGGTACGACTTCTGAAATTCGCCCAGCGCGCCCCGATCGTCGCCGCGCCGTCGCATCTCCACGCCGGACCGATACATCTCGTCAACGGCCGGCTCACCGCCGGCAGCGTGAGCGGCGGCCAGCGGAGGCATGAGGATCGAAAGCAGGACGATCGAAAGAATCGGGCGATGCAAGGTCAAGTCCAGGGTTCGTGACGGTCGGCTACCTTATCCGATCGATGGCGATTCGCAACGCCGCCATCGGGAAGGAGGCCCCTCTGTTACGTAGAACACCCGAGCCCAGACCTTCGGCAACCGCCTTGACCGACGGCCCCCCGGCGAAGTCCCAAGCTGCCTCGGCGCGTCACCTTCGCGCTCCCGTCAGCTCTCATCCCGCAACGCCGCCGCCGCCTCGCGACACGCGCTCAAGGAATCGGGAAGGTCACGGGCGCGCAGGTCGAGACGCCCGCCCCGACGATGGTGAACGTCAGCTCTGGCACCGCGACCGTCGTGGTGGGCGGCGTCATCGTCGGATCGTATCGGGTGACCTTTGTATTGTCGGTGTCGCTGGCCGTATAGAACCAGTAGCTGCCTCCCCAGAACGAGAACGCATAGCCGCCCGTCGACGCGTTGATGGTGGGAAGGGGAATCGCCTGAGGCGTCGCGCCGGTCGTCTTGTCGATCTGCGCCAGGTACGCCGGCTGGGTGGTGAAGAACCCGAACAGCTTGGCGTCACCGGTGCCCGTCAGCTCGCAGCGACCGCCCATCACGTCACCCGTGTAGGCTCCGATCGGGATCAAGGTCGGCGGTGACTGACCAAGGTCGACCCTGGCCAACCCTTTGCCGTTGGGCAGTCCACTGTCGTCGCCGGTGTTGTCCGAGACATACAGCGTCTCCTGGCTGGAGCCCGACGCGTCCGACGAAAACCCCATCGACAGGTTGGGCGAAAATCCCGACTGTCCCGGGACAAAGCCGGTGTCGGCGCAGGCCAGGGTCGTGGTGTTCACGGTGACGATCTTGCCGCTGGTGTAATTGACGTACGCCGTCCCGGCGCGGTCGACCGCCATCGAGTTGACCGTGGCGCCCTCGGCCGCCGCGCAGTTGATCAGACCCAGGTCGGTGAACGCTGCGTTGACGTCGGGCAACTTGTTCGGCGCAAAGCTGTACAGATGATTCTGGTCAGAGACGACGTAGACCAGCTTGGCCGCATCAGAGCAGTTGCCGGGGAGAACCTGGCTTCCACCGCCGCCCGTGCTCCCGCCGCTGCCGGCCGTTCCTGGGTTACCGGTGTTTCCTCCGCTGCCGGTCGCGCCCACGGCGCCGCCCGTTCCCGACCCGCCGGAGGGCCCTCCACTCGACACGCCAGCGCAGGACCACGAACAAAGCAACAGAGCCAACAGGAAACGCGCGCCTTCACCGAACTTCATCCTCTGGTCCTTCTTCCGCATGCCGTGTGGTCGCGGTGTCACGCCTGACACCGTCGAGACCAATCAATCATCGTCGCACCCAATCCCGAGATCAAGGCGGCGTGCGGCTTGAAACAGGGCAGGGTGCGCGGCCAGGGTGCACGACGTTTCGTTGACGACTAAACTTGGGCCATGTCGACAAACGAGCGGCGCTCCGCGACCCTGCTGCGTCTGGTCGTCATCGCCGTCGCTGTCGGCGCCGGCGCCGGCGGGATCACCGCCAGCTGCGGCTCAGGGACATCCTCCCAGGCGGGACCGTGTGATCCCCTGGCGACCACGGTGTTGCCGATCAGCGCCGGCGCGCTGGTCGGCGCCGGCAGGGACAGTGCTGGCGTCGTCTACGTCATCGACGATGCCGGCTCTGGCAACGATCGCCTCTTTGTTTCGAACGGCATGGTCCTGCAGCGTCTTCAGACCAACGGCGGAGGCTCCATCGGCGGCGGGCCTGGTTCCTATCTGATCGTCGACGGCCTTGCCGCCGATGGCTCCCCCTTGCAGGTCGCCGTCGAGACGGGCGAGCAGGGGCCGGCGCGCATGGGCCTTCACCGCGGCCCGCTGGCGGCCAAGACCTTCGCCATCGGCACCGAGGGCGAACTGCTGACTCTGCTGAGCAAACCGCAGGTGGCCGCCTTCGCGTTACAGAACTTGCCCGGCACCGTTCACGTCGAGTATCTGGCCAGCTTGCCCGACGGCCGCCTGCTGGTGGTGACCAGCCCCGACGTGGACGCCACCTACGAAGCCTTCCGCCTGTTCCTGGGACCGCCCGATCACCTTCTGGAACGCGGCGGGGTCACCGTGGGGCGCGGCAGCTACACGAATATCAGCTTCAACCTCGACGGACAGACCGCTCAGGCGGTGTTCGGTTCCAGCCTGGCGCCAGCGGTGGTCTCGCAGCTGACCGTGAACGGTGAAAGTCAGCCGCTGGACGTGGCGCCGCCCGGCAGCAGGCCGGACGGGGCCACGTTTTACTGCATGCCCGCGCGCTAGATCAGCGCCAGGTCTGCGCTCTCGTGATCGAGTGAATCCTGGAGAGATCACCTCACCGCGGCCGCGTGAGGGCCGCGTCCCCGCCGAGGCTCTGCCCCACGCCTCCTCGCCCTCGCCGGCAGGAATGGAGGGGCCTTCGCCCGCAAGATGTGACGAATCATGAGAGGTCTGCGGTAGGTCAGCCCCGGTTACTCGATCGGATACCCGCGCCAGACCCACTTCATCGCTTCCACGATGGTCTGTCGCTGCACGCGATCGTCGTTGTGGTTGCCGCCGTTGGCGTGGTCATAGTGATAGTGGTAGCCGCGCGCCTTCAGGGCCGCCGCCAGTCGTTGGTTGGCGAGATCAAAATTGCGGTAGGTGCTGGGGGCGCCGCCGGCGCCGAGATCGTTCTGCGACGACTGGTGCCAGATGCGGATGGGTCGGTTGATCTTGGTGTTCCAGGCGCAGCCGGGGACGGCTTCGCACTTGGCCTGCGACAGCGGCGTGTCGCACTTGTCCGGGTTGCTGTCACCGATGAACCCGGTGGTCGGTTCGCAGTCGGCGACCACCAGGCCGTTGGGCGCGGCTGCGTCGTACGGATCGATGTCGTGATAGACCCAGCAGCCGTGAGGGAACGGCGAGCCGGCCGGCACCTGCGTCACCAGCGTCGGCGAAAATCCGATCATCCGCCGGAACAGATCGGGGTGCCACCAGATCATCGAGAACGCCGCCGCCCCACCCGAGCTGCCGCCCAGGGTGGCGTGGCCGTTCGGATCGTCGGTGATCTTGAGGTCGATGTTCAGCTGGGTCTTCGCTTCCATGATCGCCCGCGGAACGACCTCCTTGATCACGAACTCGGCGTACAGCCCGGAGACGGTGTCGTATTCCAGGCCGCGCTCGTTTCCCACCGAATCGCCGCCGCCGTTGGCGATGAACATCGACACGATCACCGGCAGCTGCTTCATGGCGACCAGGTTGTCGATGACCGCCGGCAGGTAACCGCTCTCCTGCGCATCCTGCGTGACGATCAGCGCCGCCGGCTTGGCCGGATCGTACTGCGTCGGCACGTGTACAGAGACGGAGCGATTGGTGACCGCGTTCTTTTGACCAGCGCCCGTGTAGTACTTGCTCTGCGCCAGCGCCATGCTGAAGTTGAAAGATCGACCCGCCGGCACCCCGGACTGGCGGGTGGTCAAGGGATCGGAGGTGAAATTGGGCCCGATGATCCGATCGCCGTCGCCCTCGCTGGTGGTGTCCGGCAGGCCACCGCCCATGCCGGTGATGACGGGGTGCTCGATGTCAGCGTCGACCATGGTGCCGCCGGTACCGGAGGCGCCCCCCGTGCTGTCGCTGCCACCGCTGCCAGGGCTGACCACACTTCCGCCGCTGCCGGTGGTCGTCGTCGATCCCCCGCTGCCACTCCCCCCGCTCCCATTCACGCCGCCGGTATCACTGCTAGCGCTGCACCCCCCGACCAGCAGACAGGCGCCTAGAAACAAGGCGCCACGCGCAAACGAGCGAGTCATGAGTACCTCCAAGAGCTCGAGCTCTGACCATCAAGAATGATCGAACCAGCAGCGGCTCGTCAAAAGGTAAATCGATGCTTCCTGCCGTATTCCGTCATCACGAAATCGATCAAACTGATTCGCCTTGTTAACCCGGGATGACAGGCCCGGGGCGGGCGGGGCTGCGATGGTTCGACGAAAAACCAGGGGGGAATCGAACGTTTCGGAGGTAGGCCGTTATCCCCGGTGC
>DATLVT010000725.1:0-6200 GCA_035577105.1 Polyangia bacterium | reverse complement strand
ACAGCGCCACGCGCGGCGACGTTTCCACGGACGCTGCCATCAGTCGTCCTCGTTGCTGGCGGTGGCGGCGGCCCTGGGCGGTGCCACCCGTCCGTCGAAGAACAGGCCATAGCGGCGCTGGATGATGGCGCGCGCCACCGGATCAGCGGGGGGCGGGTAGCCGCGAGCCTCGGGCACCGGACCGAAATCGGATTGAAACCTGGTCCAGTTGTCGTCGCGCAACATGCTGACGATGTCGGGCACGGGCGGGCGGGGATCCTTCTTGCGCCAGCTCAGCACCGCTTCCCAGGGCAGGAGATAATCGTGCACGCCGCTCAGCAGATCGGTCAGCACCGCTTGCAAGTATTCGCGCGCCGCCGCCGGCGCCAGCGGCGCGAACACCACCTCGGGCAAGCGATCGCGCGTCGTCAGGACCGGACGGCAGATCAGGGCGCGCGTCGGTCGGGCCGGACCGTCGCCGGCAGCCGCCACCATCACGTGGTCGATGAAGGCGCGCAGGAACTCGCGCTGATCGCGGCCGTCGTCCTTCTTGTCGACACTGGTCGGCAACAGCAAGGTCAGGCGTTCGCCGTTGTGCTCCGCCGCCAGCTCGCAGCGGCCGTGAATGCTGACGCGAACCGTGCGCGTGGGAGTGCTGGTGGCAGCCGTCGCCTCGGCAGCGCCGCCGACGGGAACATCCAGGGTGATCGCCTCCCGTATCGACGCGCGCGGCACCGCTGCGTGTTCGTCGGCGTGACCGAAGAAGAGGCGTGCCGCCGGCGGCACGTCGTCGCCCACCAGGCGCCGCACCCCTTCCAGCCAGCCATTCAGAATCTGCAGGTGCCGCCGTCGCATCACCGCGCCGAACGCGCCCAGCGGCAGCGTGCCGTCCAGAACCTTGCGCTCGGCGCTGGCATCGTAGGCGCGCCCCAGCGCCTCGTTCAGCGCCGCCGCGCCGACCCCGGCCGTCGCCTGATCTTGCAGGGCGCCGGCGAACAGCTCGCGCAAGAAACCGACCACCGCCCGCGCGGGCGGATCGAAATCCTCGTCCTCGCGAAAGGCCGCCTCGACGCCGTCGTCCGCCTCTTGCAGCCGCAACAGCACCGCCGTCGAGCCTTGCAACGGGCACTCCAGGAACCGGCGCAGCTGCGCCGTCGACAGCGTCAGCTTGCTGGCGACCGCCGCCGTCTCGCCCGCGGCCAGCGGCGCCGGCGGCGCCATCCACCCCAGGGCCGCCCCCACCCGGCGCCATGCTTCGGCGTCCAGGTGCCGGCGCACCTGGGCCAGCTCCGGACGCGGCCCGCCCGACAACGACGACGCCTGGCCGTCGGGCGGGACCAGCGCCGCTTTCAGATCGTCGCCCAGCGCGGCCGCGGTTCGTTCGCGCTCCGCCGCCGGGAACACGGCGCGCACGTCGTCATCTTCGTGGCGCCGCAGCGGCGGCCGGCGCGTCACGGTGTCCCGGGTGCCGGGTGCCCAGTACCCGCTGTCCAGTGTGGCCAGCAGATCGATCAGCACCGACGACGGCGCCCGCGGCTCGCCGGTCAGCGGATCGCAGGCAACATACGAACAATAAAGCCGCTCGCGCGCGCACAGCAGCGCCTCAAGAAACATGTACTGGTCCTGCTCGCGCGCGCTGACGTCGCCCGGCTTGGGCGCCTGCACCCTCAGATCCAGGGGCGCCGTGCGTTCGGCCGCCGGAAATTCGCCCTCGCCCAGACCGGCGATGAAGATGGCCCGAAACGGCACCGCCCGCATGGGCAGAAACGACGAGACGGTCACGCCGTCCGCCAGTGACTGCCCGCGCCGCGCCGTCAGCCCGTCCAGCGCCGACCGCGCCAGCTCGCAGGCCACGCGATAACCGACTAGCAGGTCGGGCGCCGCCATCTCCTCCAGCGGCTGCAGCTCGGCCAGGCAGCGCATCAACGCCGCCTGGTCGGCCGGGTCGCGCGCCGTGATGGTCCGGGCGATGGCCGCGCGCAAGAACGCCATCCAGTCGGGCAGCGACAGCCGCGCCGTGCGGGCGTGGCGCGCGTCGGCCAGCAGCGATCGCACCAGCAGCGAAAATCGCGTGGCGCTCTCCTGCGCCTGCGCCGGGAGTTCTTCGGGCAGATAGCGATCCGCCCCGGCGTCGAACAGGCGCTGCTCGCCGCTGCGCGGGCCGCTGATGAAGGCCCCCAGGGCCAACCGCCGCAGCCCCTGATCCCAGTTGAAAACGTCGCGATCGATGTACGTGCCGGCGTGATCCTGGTGATCGGCGCCATGCACGATGCCAAGGTCGTCGCACAGCTGAAGCCAGCCGCGGGCATCGACCCCCGGAAACCGCCCCGCCACCACCGGGTGCATGGCCAGCCGCAAGAGATCCTGACGACCGAGCGGACCCAGCGGCAACGCCAGCAGCAGCTCGATGGCCTCGGCCACCCGGCTGTCGGCGTCCATGGGCAGGTCGGCCACGCTGTGCGGAAGCTGGGACGCCTCCTCGAAGACGGCGCTGGTCAGGGCCAGACGGGCCGCCGCGTTCGGTCCCGGCACCAGGACGGCGATGTCGTTGAAGGCCAGCGGTCGCGGCGCGCCCGGCGTGGCGGCGTCTGTCGTCTGATCCCCGGCGCGCACCAGGCGCCAGATCTCCGCGGCGATGGTCTCCAGCTCGCGGCGCGGGTCGGGGCAGGCGAAGATCGTCACGCTGTCGTCGCGCAGGGCCAGCCGATCGGCCGCCGTTCGCGCCGGCACGCGATCCAGCACGTCTTTTTGGACCTGGCGCAGGACCGTGGGCGTCGCCGCGCCGGTGGCCGCCAGCGGATCACGAAAGCGCGCCTCGAAGTTGCAGTCCGACAGCTGATTGAGCAGCTTGATGTTGTCGCGCCCCGGCCGTCCCCACAGCGTCAGCAGCGGGTTTTCGTCGCCGTCGTCGTCAGGGGCCGCGCGCTGCTCCATGGTGGCGCCCACGCCCAGCGTCAGCTGCTCGGGCGAGCGTCGCGGGGGAAACTTTCGCCGGCTGGCGCCGCCGCGCGGCTTGCGCGCCGCGATCTCCAGATCCTCCCAGAACTCCCGGCAGGGGTTCAGCGCATAGATGTGCAGCTCCGTCGACTGGGCCAGGGCGCTGAAGATGCGCCGGTACAGCCGGGCCACGTACGAGATCCCGAAGATGTGCACCGCCGGCGGGAGGCGCAGCGGTTCGGCGGACGGCTGGTCGAACAGCGCGGCCAGCGTCAGGCGCGGTCGGCCGTCGCGGCGGCTGCGGGTGGGCAGGGTGCCGCCCCGACCAAAGATCCCCAGCCACAGCTCGCGCTGCCAGCGTTGCATCACCAGGTCAGGCCCCTCCGCCAGCCGCCCTTCGCGCCAGGCGTGCAGCATCTCGGGGCGGGAAAACGCATAGTCGTCGAACAGCGACGCCAGCTGGGCCGACATCTGATAGCGGCGCAG
Source organism: Polyangia bacterium (assembly GCA_035577105.1). Lineage (GTDB taxonomy): Bacteria > Myxococcota_A > Polyangia > Fen-1088 > Fen-1088 > DATKEU01. Next base: position 2,798 of record DATLVT010000725.1, on the reverse strand, counting down.
GTCGACGGCGTCGGCGGCGGTGCCGGCCGCGGTCAGGTAATCGCGCACCGGCCCCAGATCGCGCGAGGCCAGGAACCGATCGTCGTGCAGCAGGGCCAGGAGCTCGCCCTGGATCTGGCGCCGATCGATGATCTCGACAGCACCGCCGCCGCTTACGTTCTGGCGGGCGACGTCGGCCAGGAACCCGCGCAGGAAACGGGTCTGGATGTTCGCCGCCACACCCAGCGCGCGGGCCACGCCCAGCTTCACGTACGTCTCGACGTGGCGGTTGGGGATCACCAGGTGCGTCGGTTCAAACAACGACGCCGACGGCTGGGCGCGCGCCTCTGCCAGCCGTTCGTTCAGCGCCTCCAGCAGCGCTTCGGTCTGGTTGGCGTAGCAAAGGTGAATCATCCGGCGCGAGCCCGGCGGTATTCTAGCGGTCGCATTCCGCGCGGACGAGGACAATCCGGCGCTATGCTCACGCGCGATGGACAGCACCGAACACGTCAAGGCGATCGAAGCCTGGCGCGCCGCCCGCGAGCACCGGCTGCGCACGTCCGACGGATGGCTGACGCTGGTCGATCGCATCTTGCTGGACCCGGGGGACAATGCGCTGCCCTTCGGCGTGGCCAACCTGGAGGGCGACGTGGTGCGCGTACGCGTGCAACCACAACGCGCCGCCGACGTGACTGTCGACGGTCAGCCCGTCACCGAGCGCGCGCTGCGCCCGCGCGAAGGCGCCCCCTCCGATGTCTTCGTCTTTGAAGGACGCACCTACGAGATCTACCGGCGCGGCGACGCCTTCGCCGTGCGCGTGAAGGATCCGCAATCGCCGGCGCTGCGCAACTTCTCGGGCCTGACCTACTTCCCGATCGATCCGGCCTGGCGAATCGTGGCCGCCTTCGAACGCTATCATCCGCCGCGCACCACGGTGCACGCCCTGGACGTCGGCGCCAGCGGCCCACGCCAGGTCCCCGGCCTGGCCCGGTTCGCCGTCGACGGTCGATCGCTGACGCTGGAGCCGACCCTGGAAGAGGACAGCCAGCGGTTGTTCTTCGTCTTCGCCGACAAGACCACCGGGCGGGAGACCAGCCCGGCCGGCCGTTTTCTCTACGCCGAGCTTCCCGGCCCCGACGACTCGGTCATCCTGGATTTCAATCGCGCCTTCAATCCGCCCTGCGCCTTCACGCCCTTCGCCACCTGTCCCATCCCGCCGCCCGGCAATCGACTGCCGGTGCCCATCGCCGCCGGCGAAAAGGAATACCCGCCCATATAAAGGTGGCGCGCGCGCGCGTCGGTGTACCCGCTGGGCCTACCCCGGGCGTTCAGGACGCGGTCAAACCTGCCGATGCTGTCGGCGATATGCACCATCCGCGTCTAGCCAGACCTGCCGCCCGTCCCCTCGGTGGTGCGGCCATCGTCGCAGCGCTGCTGGCCGGTCTGGCCTTCGCGCCGCCGGCGACTGCTTCACCACCGGCGCCGTCACCCGTCGCGTCGGCGGGGCCGGCCGCGGCGCAGGCCGAACCGGCCATCACCGTCCCCGGCGTGGAAGGCGATTACTTGCGGGCCATCCACAGCCGCATTCACGAACGGTGGGCCAAGGGGTTCGTCGAAGGCCTGACCCGCGCCCCCGCCACGGCTGGAGCCGCGGCGCCGGCTGGCGACAAGGGCGTGCGGACCGTGGTGCTGTTCGCCGTGCGCTGGGACGGCACCGTCGCCGAGGTCAACCTGGGCACGTCGTCGGGCGTGGCTTCGTTCGACAAGGCTGCCATCGACGCCGTTCGCACCGCCGACCGATTTCCCGTTCCTCCCGTCGACGTCTTTTCCGACGACGGCATCGTCCACGTGCGCTGGACCCTGTCCCGCGATCAGCGCCTGTGCTCGGACGGGCAGCTGGTCCGCCGCGAGGACCCTCTGGAAGAAGCGCTGCCCCGTCTGTTCATTCAATCGCGCACCAAGGAAGCCCTGCTGCGGGTGAAACGCCGCATCGACGCCAGGGCCGCCGGCGATCCGATGGCGTTGTTCGCGCGCGCCTGGCTGGCCAGACAGAATCCCGACCCGATGGCCGACATCGAGGCCGCCGCCGCGCTGGCCCGCCTGGGCGACACCCGCCAGGTCGATCGCCTGCGCGCCGGTCTGGCCTTCCCCGCCACGGCCAGCACCGCGGTGGCCGCGCTGCACGCCACCCGCGTCGACGTCTGTCCCCTGGTGCAGTCCAACCTGGCCACCGGCGATCCGGCCGCGCGCGTGCTGGCAGCGTCGATCTTGCGCGAGGCCGGCGACGCCCTGCCCGAGCCGGGTCCCTGCGCGCAAGCCCTGGCCGCCAATGCCGGCGACCGAAAACAACCCGGCCACGTGCGCGCCGCCGCTCTGCAGACGCTGGGCGTTCTATCCGAGGCGAGCGCGCAGCGGCTGTGGCCGGTGCTGATCAAGGACGGCGACGCTGTCGTGCGCGCCGCCGCCATCTCGGCGTCGGCGCATCCGGGCGGCGGGCGTCCCGCGCTGTATCGCCTGATTCCTTTTCTGCGCGATCCCTCCGTCGACGTGCGCGCCGCGACGGCGGCCGCCATGGTTCGCGCCGCGGGCGATCTGGCCCTGGATCAGCTGCCCGGCGCGCTGAAGGATCCCGATCCGCGCATCGGCGTGGCGCTGGCGACGGCGCTGGCCCATCAACAGACCGCCGCCTCGGCCGCCATGCTGGGACGCCTGGCCAAGCGCGATGCGCAGGATGTGCGCGTCGCCGCCGTCAGCGCCCTGGCCGCCCGTACGGACAGCGCCGCCCGCGCCCTGGTCGCGCCCATTCTGCAAGCCGCCGG
>DATLVT010000724.1:0-7181 GCA_035577105.1 Polyangia bacterium | reverse complement strand
CGACCGGGACGGGCGGGGCCAGCGGCTCGGGCGGAACCAGGGCCGGAACGGGCGGCGCCTCCGGGTCGGGCGGGGCCGCGGCGGGCAGCGGCGGCCGGTCGGGCGCCGCCGGCACGGCCGGCGGAACGGGTGGCGTCGGTTCGACCGACGCGGGTGGGGGCGGCAAGGGCGTCACCGGCCACGCGTCGGCGGGATGCGCCGTCGCCGGCACGGGCACGGTCGAGACGCGCCCGTCAGGGCTGCTGGCGGCGCTGGCTGCGCTGGCGCTGGCCGTCGGCAGGCGCCGGCGGCGTAACGCCATCAGGTGACCGGCCCGGACCTACATTCAGCCGGGATCCGCGGTGCCGTCAAAATAGTTGGGCGCGCCTGCCGAGCGTCGCGCCTTCTGGCTGGATTCCTTGCGGTAAAACGCCTTCTTGTTGGCGTTCAGGCGCAGCACGCTCTGGTCAATCTCATGTTCGTTGTACAGGTGCTCCGGCAGGCAAAAGCCATCGCAGAACCCGCAGTAGACGGTGCTGCCGGCGTTCCGGTCCGACGATTCCAGATAATCACCATGCAGATAAACTCGATCAGCCATTGCTTCCTTTCATTGCACGCGTACGTATACCCTGAGAATGTGTCGGCTGGTTCGAGCCAATCCTGATGCTGACCGGCCGCCCAATTAAAATCTGGGCCGGCCGCGGGTTTCCCGCCCGTTATTTCTTGGGATTTGGGGGTTCGTCCCCGCCCGGCTGGTCGCTCATCGAAGGAATGCTGAGCATGTCCTTGCGGGCGGCTTTCCAGGCTTTCTGGACAATCCACGACAGGGAGCGATCCTGCCGCATCGCTTCGTTGGCGATCTCCTTCAGCATCTCCTCAGGGAAGTACAGGCTCTGTTTTCTCTTGTCGGATCCGTTCATGACGCCATCTTACCCCTCATCGCTGCCATTCGTTCAGCAGAAAGTCTCACGTAATGATTGCCTTAATGCCCAAGAACGCGCACCGTGACCGATTGATGCGCGACAACCGGCCCGATACCCAGGATAGCGATAGCCCCTCCACCGATGACGGAACGGAGGTGGCTCGCGTTCCGCGCGCCGCCGCCGGCGCCGAGCACCTGCCAGAGACCGTTCCGGTCCCCGACCAGATGGACGACTGGCTGGCCGCCACGAAGGATGAAGCGGCCGCCGACGTCGAAGAAGAGGTGGAGGCCGACGGCGACGAGGTCGCCGTGAAGAAGCAGGAGGCCAAGGAGGAGGACGAGGACGGCGACGGCTATTCGACGGCCACCGATCCCGTGCGGCTGTACCTGCGAAAGATGGGATCGGTCTCGCTGCTGCGGCGTGAAGGTGAAGTCGAGATCGCCAAGCGCATCGAGGACGGCCAGCGCCGGGTCCTGCAGGCGGTGCTGAACTCGTCGGTCGCCATCGAAGAGATCCTCGACCTGGGCGAGAAGCTGCGCAAGCAAACCATCCGCGTCAAGGACGTCGTCAACGACATCGACGACGAGGACGAGGACTTCGACGAACAGTTCCACATCGATCGGGTCTGCAAGGTCATCGACAAGGTCCGCCGCCTGTGGCGCGAGCAGGAGAAGGTCGGCGAAAAGCTGCAGGCCAAGGTCTCGGACGCCACGAAGAAGAAGTACCGGGCCGAGGTCGACGAGGTGAAGCAGAAGATCCTGGCCGCGTTGCAGGAGCTGCGCCTGCACAAGAAGCAGGTCGACGGGATCATCCTCAAGCTGAAAGAGTTCGTCGATCGCATCGCCCAGGCCAACCGCGACATCACCGACAGCGAGCAGAAGTCGGGCCTGTCGTTGAAAGAGTTCCGCAAGACCCTGCGCGAGATCCGTTCGTCGCCCCTGCGACAGCGGGCCGTCGCCAAGAAGCTGGGCCTGCGCGCCGACGACATCGAGCAGATGTCGCGGGTCATCGCCACCGCGCAAAAGCGCATCACCAAGGTCGAGTCGGAGGCCAAGCTGGGCGAGAACGTCCTGCGCGAGACCGTGCGCGAGATCCAGGCCGGCGAACGCGTGGCGGAGAAAGCCAAGGCCGAGCTGATCGAGGCCAACCTGCGCCTGGTGGTGTCGATCGGTAAGAAGTACACCAACCGCGGTTTGCAGTTCCTGGACCTGATCCAGGAGGGCAACATCGGCCTCATGAAGGCCGTCGACAAGTTCGACTATAAACGCGGCTTCAAGTTTTCAACCTACGCCACCTGGTGGATCCGCCAGGCCATCACCCGCGCCATCGCCGATCAGGCCCGCACCATCCGCATTCCGGTGCACATGATCGAGACGATGAACACGCTGATGCGCACCACCCGCTATCTGACCCAGGAGCTGGGGCGCGAACCGACGCCGGACGAGATCGCCGAGAAGATGGAGCTTCCCCTGGACAAGATCCGGAAGGTCCTGAAGCTGGCCAAGGAGCCCATCTCGCTGGACGCCCCGGTCGGCACCGAGGAGGACGCCCACCTGGGCGACTTCATCGAGGACAAGAGCATCCTGTCCCCGGCCGACGCCGTCATCTCCATGAACCTTGCCGAACAGACGCGCAAGGTGCTGGCCACGCTGACGCCGCGTGAAGAGAAGGTGCTGCGCATGCGCTTTGGCATCGGCGAAAAGACCGACCACACCCTGGAAGAGGTAGGCCAGGACTTCTCGGTCACGCGCGAGCGCATCCGCCAGATCGAGGCCAAGGCGCTGAACAAGCTGCGCCACCTGTCGCGCAGCAAGGCGCTCAGCGCCTTCACGGACAACTAGCGGACGTGGAAGGGGCCTGCTGGCCCCTCCCACGAGCCCTCCCCAGCGCCTCTCGCAAGGTGAGCCGGCCGGGCAGAGCCCGGCCTCCTGGACTGAAAATCGGCGCTGAAAAAGACGGGCGAGCGTAGCGCAGCGAAGGGAGATCCCTTCCGGTCCCTTCTCCCCGCCTGCGGGGAGAAGGTTAGTCAGGATGAGGGGCCGGCGCGGCGGAAACAACCGGCCGCGTGGTCGTTCACGATCCCCACCGCCTGCATCCAGGCGTAGACAATGGTCGGGCCGACGAACTTGAAGCCACGCCGCTTCAGTTCCTTCGACACCGCCTCGGACAGGTCGGTGCGCGCCGGCAGCGTGCGGCCGTCGCCCTTGAGAACCTTGCCGCCCGTGAATGACCAGCAGAACGTCGCGAAGTCTTCTCCGCGATCGGCCATCTCGCAGTAGACGCGCGCGCCGGCGATGGTCGATTCGATCTTGGCGCGCGAGCGGATGATGCCGGCGTCACCCAGCAGGCGCGCGACGTCCCGCTCGCCAAAGCGGGCCACCTTGGCCGGCTGAAAACCGGCGAAGGCCTTTCGAAAGGCATCCCGCTTCCGCAGCACGGTGATCCAGGCCAGCCCGGCCTGGAAACCATCCAGCATCAGCTTTTCCCACAGGGCGCGGCCGTCGCGCTCCGGCACCCCCCACTCCTGGTCGTGATAGGCGGTCATCAGCGGGTCGTCGCCCGCCCAGCGGCAACGACGCGGGGTCATCGCCGACACCGCGCTCCGGTGGCGCCACCATTTTCAAAAGACGTAGACAAATTGTTCGCCATTGTGTGCGACAGGTCCTCTCGGCCTGTGTCTTTGCGCTGTGAAAACATTTTTCTGAAAGAGTGTTCTTCACATCTGCGGGTTTCGTCCGCCAACGGAAGATGGTCCGTCAGGCGGGTCCGCAGTCGTCGCCGAACAAGGAGCGCGGATCATGAACCTCAGAGGTAACTGTTATCGCACCACCCTGGCCGTCCTGTTTCCGATGCTGTCCCTGGCTGCCTGTGATAGCGCGCAGCCAACCGGCAACACTGATCCAACCGTGCCTCCGCCGGTTCCGGAATTCAAGGGCCCGGCGCCGACGCCGGTGGCCTCGATGGATCTGGGTGCCGGTCACCACATCGATTTCTTTGACATCAAGGGCAGAGCCCTGGTGACCGAATCAGGTCCCGCCGTGGCACCACCTCTGGTGACCGGCACCGTGGAGGCGGATCAACTGGTGTCGTTGTGGAAGAAATTCGCGCCCAACACATCGGTGCCACACGCACTTTCTGATCTGCAGGCGCGATTGACCAGCGACCAGAAGACCGCGCCCAGCTCGTCGGATGTCCCCCCGCCCCGGGCCGGAGGGCAGTCGTCGATCAAGGTCGTGAAGACCGGAAACGATAGCCTGGGCGGCGTGGCCCAGGCGGCCACCTGGTGCGGCAACAACTGCTGCGATGGCACCTGGCTCTCGAACGTCAGCCAGTGCCATCCCGACGGCAACTTTTCCTGGTTCTACATGGACTATGGATGGAGCTGGGTCAGTCAGGGCGCTGACGTCGTGACCGTCTATAACGGGTTCGTCTGCTCGGCCGTGGGCACCAGCAGCTATCACGTTTGCACGGGCGACAACTGTGAAAACGGTGGGGACTGGGCGGTTCCGCAAGGGACCTACACAACGTTCAACTTCGTCGCCGACTATAATTTTTTCACCGGCATCGATCGTGAATGGGTCTCGACATCGGTCAATTCGCAGGGCAATCAACACGATCATACCTACTGCGGACGCCTCTATTATTGATTGGCTGGCGCGTCTTGATTGGCTGGCGCGGCGCACGGCCTGCTGCCACTTTCGGCAGGCCGTGCGCGCGACCGCGCGGCTGCATCACGGCGCGCCGTCGAGAACACCGTCCAGAAAGCGGTCGATGATCGGCAGCAGTAGCTCTGTTCGCGTCATGATGGCCGCGTGATCGGTCCCGGGCAGGACGGCCAGCCGGGCGTTCGGGATCAGGCGGAACAGGGCGACGGCGTGTTCCGGTCGCACCACGTCGGCGTCGCCGACCAGCACCAGCGTCGGCGCGGCGATGGCGCGAACGGCGTCGTCCGCGATGTCCTTGAACGTGCGCATCCGCTGGGCCGCCTTGTCGTGGAACAGGCGCAGGTTGTCCGGCTGGGGCGCCACCCGGCGATAGGCCTCCTGCAGCTCCGACGGCATGTTCTCCAGCCGCGCGTTCTTCATCGCCTCCCAGAACCAGGGATCGGCGCCGTCGCGTTTGAAGAACGCCGACGTCGCGATCAGCTTGCCCACGAGGCGCGGGTGCCGCATCGCCACCTGCAGCGCGATGGTGCCGCCGTTGCTGAACCCCAGCAGGTCGGCGCGCTCGACGCGCAGATGGGTCAGCAAGGCCGCGGTGTCGTCGGCCGATTGCTCGAACGAGAACGGGCGGTCGACGACGTCGGCCGTGTGGCCGTAACCCTGCTGCTCGAAGGCGATGACCCTGCGGGTGCGGGCCAGCGCCGGCAGGAGGTGGCCGAACGACGTCTCGATGGTGTCGCCGCCCCCGTGCAACAGCACCAAGGGTGGCCTGTCCGGCTGGCCCGCATTCGCCGGGCCGTGCATCTCGTAGTACAGCCGAAGGCCGTTGACGGGGGCGTACCCGGTCCGGGGAGGGGCGACGGAGTTCATGGCACAACCTTGATACGATGGCGCCCATGCGCAAACAAGATGGGGGCGACAGGCCGGTTCGCTGGGGCGTCCTGGGCGCCAGTCGCTTCGCGCTGATGGCCGCCATCCCCGCCATGCGCGGCGCGCCCCTGGCGGAGCTGCGCGCCCTCGCCTCCCGGTCGCTGGACAAGGCCAGGCAAGCCGCCGCCGCCGCCGGCGCACCACGCGCCTACGGCAGCTATGAAGAGCTGCTGGCCGATCCCGACATCGAGGCCGTCTACAATCCGCTGCCCAACCACCTGCACGTCCCCTGGTCGATCAAGGCGGCCCGCGCCGGCAAGCATGTCCTGTGCGAAAAACCGATCGCCCTGGCCGCCGCCCAGGCCCAGGAGCTGGCCGAGGTGCAGCGGCAGACCGGGCGGATCATCGCCGAGGCGTTCATGGTCCGTTACCACCCACAATGGGACAAGGTCGTCCAGGTGATCGCCGACGGCCGCATCGGCGACCTGCGCGCCGTGCAGATCGCCTTTTCGTACAACAACAGCGACCCCGCCAACATCCGCAATCAGAAGGAGGCCGGCGGAGGCGCCCTTTACGACGTCGGCTGCTATGCCGTGAACATCGCTCGCCTGCTCTTCGCCGCCGAGCCGCGGCGGGTGACCGCCCTTTGCGATCGCGACCCGGCCAGCGGCGTCGATCGCCTCACCTCGGCCATCCTTGATTTCGGCGGCGGGCAAGCGACGTTCACCGTGGGCACCCAGCACGTCCGCTATCAAAGCGTGCACGTGTTCGGCACCAAGGGTCACATCGAGGTCGCCATCCCCTTCAACGCGCCCCACGACCGCCCATGCACTGTCTTCGTCGACGACGGCGTCGCCGTCACCCCCGACTTCACCGTCAAGCAAACCGCCGCCGAGCGAGCCGAGGCGCTGGCGCTCCCAGCGGCCAATCACTACACCCTGCAGTGGCAGGCCTTCTCGGCGGCCGTCCGCGGTGGCCAGCCCGTGCGCAACGACATGCAAGGCGCGGTGGCAAACATGCGGGCGATCGACGCCGTCTTTCGAGCGGCAGAATCGCAGCGCTGGGAGGCGCTCTGACGCGACCGTCTTCCGGTCAGCAGCGCGGCGTCTCTGGCACTGTTCCTGCTAAATCAAGCGACATGCAAATACGACTGCCCTTCGAGGAGCTGCTGAAACGACTCTTGTTGCTGGGCTTGCCGCTGCTGCCCGTCGGGTGCACCGCAGGACAGAATCCTGACAGTTCCGTCCGGTGCCCCCATATTTTTGAGAATGATCTGACCATCCAGATGCCGGCCATGGATCCCGATGGCGGAATGGGCGTCACTCTCGCGGACTGGCTGGCCTGTGTGAACACCGCCAGCTGCATGGCGCTGTGCCAGGAAGTGACGGCGACCAGCCTGGGCTTTCCGCCCAAGCAGGTGACCGCCTGCGAGCGCAAGCCGGCAGGCGGCGACGCGGGGCAGCCGGCTGACCCCGCCGGGGGGCCAGCCGTCACGATCCACCTCGCCTACTCGTACAACGACTGCACTGGCCGGCGGCCGGAAGGGTTGGTCCCCTGCGGACGGGCAGCCGGCGACGCGGACATCGGTCGGTGGCTGGCCCAGGTCGCGGCGCTGGAAGCAGCGTCCGTTCCCGCCTTCGGCCGGCTGGCCAGCGAGCTGGACGCCCATGGTGCCCCAGGGCACCTGGTGCGCGCGGCGCGCGCCGCGCAGATCGATGAGACCCGCCACTATTCATTGATGGCTGCC
>DATLVT010000723.1:0-5735 GCA_035577105.1 Polyangia bacterium | reverse complement strand
CCGGTGCCGCCGGTGCCGCCGGTGCCGCCGCCGGTGCCGCCGCCGGTGCCGCCGGTGCCATTGGTACCGCCTGACCCGCTTCCACCGCCGGTGCCAATCGTACCGCCTGTGCCGCTGGCGCCGCCGGTGCCAATGGTACCGCCTGATCCTGAGCCGCCGCCGCTGCCGCTGGTCTCCTGGGCCTGGTCCATGCCGCCGTCGCCGTCCGCGCCGCCGTCGGCGTCCATGCCGCCGTCGCCGTCCGCGCCGCCATCATCGGCGTCCACGCCGGCGTCGCCGCCACCGTCGGCCTGACAGGCGGGATCGGCGGTGTACTGGCATTGCCGCTGGCCGTTGCACGAATCGATTGTGCACGGCTGGCCGTCGTCACAGTCGCTGGCCGTCATGCAGCAGCCCAGGATCGCCACGTGGTCACAGGAGTGGTTGGTCCCGCAGGTGTCCAGCGTGCAGATCCGTCCGTCGGCGCAATCGGTGTCCAGGTTGCAGCAGCCGACGATCGGCGTGTTGGTGCAGCGATGGCTCCCCGGATCACAGGCGTCGGAGGTGCAGATGTTGCCGTCCGTGCAGTCTCCATCGGTCAGGCAACAGCCGGCGATGGCCACGTTCGAACAGAGGCCGGTGGCCAGGCTGCAGGAATCGGTGGTGCAGAGGTTTGCGTCGGCGCAGTCGGCGTCGGCGGCGCAGCACAGGGCCACCGGGGCGTGGACACAGGTGTTGGTGAGCTGGCTGCAGGTGTCATCGGTGCAAGGGCTGCCATCGCCGCATTGACCGTCGCTGACGCAGCAGCCGCTGACGGGCGACACCGAGCAGGTGTGCACGGTCAGGTCGCACTGGGTCTGCGTGCAGGGATCGCTGTCGGCGCAGGTGACGTCGCTGTTGCAGCAGCCCGAAATGGCCGGATTGCTGCAGGTGCGCGTGCCGCTGTCGCACTGATCCTGCGTGCACGGGTTGCTGTCGTCGCAGTCGCCGTCGTTGCGGCAGCACCCAGCCGTCACGGTGTTCGAGCAGGCGCCCGTCGCCACGTTGCAGGTGTCGGCCGTGCACACGTCGCTGTCGGCGCAGTCGGCGTCGGTGGTGCAGCAGTTGGGCACGGCGGTGTGCGTGCAGGCGTTGACGCTGACGTTGCAGACGTCGGTCGTGCAGGTGTTGGCGTCGTTGCAGTCCGCGTTGGCCGTGCAGCAGCCGGTGATGAAATCGCTCTGGCAGGCGTGCGTGTTCAGATCGCAGCGATCGGTGGTGCAGGCGTTCCCGTCATTGCAGGCAGGATCGCCGGTGCAGCAGCCGGCCACCGTGGCGTGACCGCAGGTGTGCGTGTTCAGGTTGCAGGTGTCGGTCGTGCAGGCGTCACCGTCGCCGCAGTCAGCATCACCCAGACAGCAGCTGGGGACGGCGGCGAAGCTGCATTTCCCGCCGTTGCCGCAGGTGTCGGTCGTGCAGGCGTTGCCGTCGTTGCAGTCGGACTGGGCGTGGCAGCATCCGGACACCGGGCTGTGAACACACTGGTGGGTGGCGTTGCTGCAGGTGTCGGTGGTGCACGGGCTGGCGTCCGCGCAGGCGCCGTCGTTCAGGCAGCAGTTGCTGATCGCCTGGTGCGCGCAGGTGTGGGTGGTCAGGCTGCAGACGTCCTGCGTGCAGGTCACGCCGTCGTCGCACTGGCTGTCGCTGGTGCAGCAGCCGGTGATGCGCGTGTTCGCACAGACGTGTCCGGGCTGGCAGGTGTCGATGGTGCAGATGTCGCCGTCAAAGCAGTCGCCGTTCTGGCGGCAGCAGCCCATCTGGGGCAGGTTCTGGCAGACCCCGCTGGACGTCACGCATTGGTCAACGGTGCAAAGGTTGTTGTCGACGCACTGATCAGTGCCGACGCAGCAGTGGCTGATCGGCGTGAACTGGCAGCGCCCCTGCGAGACGTTGCAGGTATCGGTGGTGCATGTCGAGCCGTCGTTGCACTGTCCGTCGCTGGTGCAGCACCCGGAGATGGCCAGGTTCAAGCACGTGTGGGTCGACAGATCGCAGACGTCCGCGGTGCAGACATTGCCGTCCCCGCAGTCGGTGTTCTGGGTGCAGGCGGTTACCGCGGATTGAACTAGACCGGTCTCGGTCTCCTTGCCATGACAGGAGAGGAGGGCAAGGGTCCCCAGCAACGGCAGCGGAGCCAACGACACGTACCACCTTCTGATTCCCCTCATCGTCCACTTCACCCTTCGTGTGACGTCACGACGTTGTCCTGCGCGGCTCTTCCGCATGAAGTGACCGCGTACCCCTCAAGCAAGCTTCCAAGACACCGAGAGCCTCGGGCATCGTAACAGGATTTCGCGCGACCGTCGCGCAGCCTTCCGCGAGACCTCTGTCTGACCTCTGTCTGATCGACGGCGGTCAGGACATCGTGTTCGTCGAGCAGGACGCGGCTGGCAAGTCAGGCGCCGGCGCGGGCGTGCGCCAGCGCCAGGTCGATCCGTCGCAGGCACAGGTCCTTGCCGATCAGCGACAGGCAATCGAAGAACCCTGGGCCGACCGCGGTGCCGGTCACGGCGACGCGCACCGCATGCACGATATCCGCCAGTTCCCAGCCACGCGCCGCCAGCAATTCGTGGACGGCGCGATCCAGGGTGGCGGCGTCAAAGGCCGCGGGGTCCAGGGTGGCCAGCCACCCACGGAAGTCAGCCAGGCGCTCGGCCGCGCCCGGAGCCAGCACCCGCTTTCGGAACGCCTTGTCGTCATAGCTGACGGCGTCGCCGAAGAAGAATCCCGCCTGCAGCAGCACGTCGCCAAAGACCTTCAGGCGATCGCCCAGCGCCGCAACGATGCGGCCCAGGCGCGCGCGCGTCTCGTCGGAGACCTCGCCGGCGACGAACCCCGCCTTCTGCAGATACGGCAGCGCGCCGGCGACCTTCTCGGCCAGCGGGAGGTCGCGCATGTACTGCGCCTGAAAGCTCAGCAGCTTGGCGGGATCAAAGCTGGCCGGTGAGGTGTTGACGCGCTCAAGGGAAAAGTTCTCGATCATCTGCGCGCGGGTCAGGAACTCTGTCTTGTCGTCCAGTGACCAGCCCAGCAGCACCAGATAGTTGACGATGGCGTCGGGCAGATAGCCGACCTGTTCGTAGAAATCGACCACCACCGGGTTGAAGGTCTCGGGCGTGGTGGTGATGCCCAGCGCCGCGGCGATCTCCATCCCGTGCTGGTGCACCTTGGCGAAGTCCGGGTTCTTCAGATACGCGTCCAGCTTTCGCTTGGACAGCTTGCGCTTGGACCCGGGTTCAGCGACGTAGGGCAGGTGGGCGTACGCCGGCAGCGGATAACCCAGGGCCTGGGCGATGAACACCTGGCGCGGCGTGTTCGACAGGTGCTCCTCGGCGCGGATGACGTGGGTGATGGCGAAGTCGCGGTCGTCGACCACGCTGGCCAGGTGATAGATGAACGATCCGTCGGACCGCTGCACGACGTGGTCGGCCTCCTGGGCCCACTCGAATTCGACGTCGCCGCGCACCAGATCGGGCAGCAGCAGCGTCCCCTCGCGCGGCATCTTCAGGCGGACCACCCACTTGCGACCTTCCGCCTCGAAGGCGGCGCGCTCCGCGGCGGTGGTGGCCATGAAGCGCCGGCTGTACTGGAACTGCCGCTTCTCGCGCTCGGCCGCCTTGCGCTCGCCGTCCATCTCCTCGGCGGTCGCGTAGTCCCAGTAGGCAGACCCCGACGCCAGCAGCTGCTCGACGGCCGCCTGGTAACGCGGACCGCGTTGTGACTGGAAGTAGGGCGCGTACGGCCCGCCAACATCGGGGCCTTCGTCCCACTGCAACCCCAGCCAGTGAAAGCCGTGCAGAATCGGCGCCAGCGCCGCCTCGACGTTGCGCTGTTGATCGGTGTCGTCGATGCGCAGCAGGTATTTCCCGTCGGCGCCCTGGTGCCGCGAGTAAAGCCAGTTGAACAGCGCCGTGCGCACGCCGCCGATGTGCAGATACCCCGTCGGGCTGGGGGCAAACCGAGTTCGTGTCGTCATTTATGTGATCTTGTCGCCGGGCTGGGGGGCGTCGGTGCCGGCGTCGAAGGTGGCGATGCGGTGCGGGCGATCGCCGCCGCCCGCGGCCAGGATCATCCCTTCGGACAGGCCGAACTTCATCTGTCGCGGCTTCAAATTGGCCACCACCACCACGCGCTGGCCGACCAGAACGGCCGGGTCGGGATAGTAGGCGCGCAAGCCGCTGAAGATCTGGCGCAGGCGTCCTTCACCCAGATCGACCATCAAGCGGATCAGCTTCTGCGCCTCAGGGACAAGCGCCGCCTCGCGCACGACGCCGACGCGCAGATCGACGCGCGCGAGGTCGTCGATGCCGATCTCCGACGGTGGCGCCGCAGGCGCGAGCGCCGAGCTTGCTGCGGCCTTCGCCGTGCTCTTCCCCTCCGCCTTGCCGGACAATGGCGCGGCTGCACCGAGTGCGCCTTTGACGGTCGCTTTCCCCTGGCTCTTGGCTTCCAGCTTGGCCCAGGTGTCCTTCAGCGCGACGGTGCGGTTCCAGACCCGCTTGGCCGGCGTGCTGTCGCGATCGACGCAGAAATATCCGATCCGTTCGAACTGGAACCGGCCGTTCGCCTTTTCGATGGCCCCGTCCTCCGCCAGGTACGGCTCCAGCTGCGCCGACGGGATGGTCACCACCGAATGGGGGTTCAGCTCCTCGAGAAAACTTTTCCCTTCTTGTGTGCCCGGGTGCTCGACCGCGAACAGGCGATCATAAAGGCGAACCTCGGCCGGGACGGCGTGCGCCGCCGACACCCATTGCAATGTTCCCCGCACCGTCCGTCCGTCCGGGGCGCTGCCCCCCCACGAACCGGGGTCCCACGTGCAGCGCAGCTCGACCACCTCGCCCCTGGCGTCCTTGACGACCTCGGTGCAGCGGATCAAGCAGGCATAGCGCAGCCGGACCTCGCGTCCTGGCGCCAGGCGAAACCAGTCCTTGGGCGGATCCTCGCGGAAGTCGTCCCGGTCGATGTACAGCACGCGCGAAAAGGGAACCTTGCGCGTGCCCTGCGCTGGATCCTCGGGGTGCAGCGGAGCGTCCAGCCGCCGCACCTCCTGCTCGGGAAAATTTTCGATCACCACCTTCAGCGGGTGCAGCACCGCCATCACGCGCGGGCAGCGGCGGTTGAGATCCTCGCGCAGGCCGTGCTCCAGCAGGCCGACGTCGACGACGCTGTCGGTCTTGGCCACGCCGATCCGCTCGCAGAAGGCGCGGATCGCCTCGGGCGTATAGCCGCGCCGACGCATGCCGGCCAGCGTGGGCATGCGCGGGTCATCCCAGCCCGATACCAGCCCCTTGGTGACCATCTGCAACAGCAGCCGCTTGGACATCACGGTGTAGGTGAGGTTCAGGCGCGCGAATTCGATCTGCCGCGACGGGAAGACCTCGGTCTCGCGGATCACCCAGTCGTAAAGCGGGCGATGCGACTCGAACTCCAGCGTGCAGACCGAATACGTGATCGTCTCGATCGCGTCGGACAGCGGATGCGCATAGTCGTACATCGGATAGATACACCAGGTCTTGCCGGTGCGGTGGTGGGGCGCATAGCGGATCCGGTACAGCAGCGGATCGCGCATGTTCATGTTCTGCGTCTCGAGGTCGCCCTTGCCGCGCAGCACGTGCGCGCCCTCGGGGAACTCGCCGGCGCGCATGCGCTTGAAGAGGTCCAGGTTCTCGGCGACCGATCGATCGCGGTAGGGGCTGGGCTTCCCCTTCTTGTAGAAG
>DATLVT010000722.1:0-18765 GCA_035577105.1 Polyangia bacterium | reverse complement strand
GATGGGAATTCTGGCCCGCAGCGATGTCCTGCGCGCGGCGCCCGCCGGCACCAATCCGTTCTCGGCGCTGGGTGTGCCCGCGATGGGATTCGACACGCCGGTCCACGAAGCGATGGCGGCCGCGGTCGTGACCGTGCCGCCCGACCTGCCGATCGAAGACGCGGCCCGCCTGATGAGCGAGCGCAAGATCGGCGCGCTGCCCGTTGTCGCCAACGGACGCACGATGGGACTGGTGACGCGGTCGGATCTGTTTCGCGCCTTCATCGCCATGCTGGGCGAAAATCAAGCTGGCCTGCGGCTGTCCTTCGACATCACCGACACCGAGGACGCCGTGGCGTTCGCCGTCTCCCTGGCCCAGCGACACGGCATGCGGGTGGCCAGCGTGTCGACCTTTGAAAAAGACGGCCGCCGCTCCGCGGTGGTCCGCCTCATCGGCCGGGAACCACCGGGGATGCTGGAGGAGGTCTGGAAGACCGGACATCGCGTGCTCAGTGTCGTTCGGTGGGACGGCGGCAAGTCACCGGCGGAGCCGTAACCTGACCGCGTCCGCTGTCGTAGTGTCAGCATGAAGCTGCCTAGACCGATCACGGGTGGGGCCAGGGCGCTGCTGAGCGTGGTGGGATTGCTGGGCGCCGCCGGCTGCGCCAACGGACGGGCCCAGACCGCCTCCGAAACGACGGTGGCGATGGCGTCAGAAACGACGAACGCCGACGCGGCAATCACGGCGACGACGACCACCACCACCACGAACAACGCCACCAACACCAGGACAGAGACCGCCCTCCTGGCCGGCGGCTGTTTCTGGGGGATGCAGGAGATCCTGCGGGGGATCCCCGGCGTCATCTATACCGAGGTGGGTTATGTCGACGCCACCGGCAAGGAGGCGGCAGGCAACGCCGAGTCGGTGAAGATCGTCTTCGATCCAGTCAGGCTGACCTACGCCACGCTGCTGGAGAAGTGGTTCTTCAGCATGCACGACCCGACGACGCCCAA
Organism: Polyangia bacterium; assembly: GCA_035577105.1. Lineage (GTDB taxonomy): Bacteria > Myxococcota_A > Polyangia > Fen-1088 > Fen-1088 > DATKEU01. Next base: position 17,772 of record DATLVT010000722.1, on the reverse strand, counting down.
CCGGCAAGGGAACGACGCTGGACCGCAATATCGTTCGGCCATCTTCACGCTGTCGGACGAGCAGCGGCGGGTGGCCGAGACGGTGCGGGCCCGGGTCAACAGCAGCGGTAAATGGAAGCGGCCCCTCGTCACCCAGATCGTCACCGCGGGCTCTTTTGTGCGCGCCGGCGAAAGCCACCAGGACTATCTACAAAAAAATCCTGGCGGCTATACCTGCCACTTCCTGCGGTACTGACAGGCTGCTGAAAAAGAAGCCTGCTAGGCCGCCGCCAGCACCGGCAGCCGCAACCAGGCGCGCGGTCGCATCTCGGTCGCTTCGTCGTTGGGCGTCTGGCTGGCCAGAACTTGCAACTCGGTCCACAGCCCCGAGAAGGCCTGCCGCTCTAGCCCCAGCGTCAAGAAGAAGAACGGCGAATGGCCGGAGGGCGTCTGCACGACCGCATCAACAGAGCGCTGGGCACCGTCTGCGCGCAGCGTTCCCTTGGCCTGGTAAGAATGCGGCCCCACCTGCTCGACGGTCTTGGCCACGAATGACAGTAAATCGGGGCTGTTGCGGGTGGGCGATCGGTTGGACGTGCCAGTGGCGTCAAACAATAGATGAGCAGTGGCGCGGTCTTCTTCCCAGTTGCTGACGCCGATGGGGCGCCAGTGGTCGAATCGTCCCGAGAGCAAGAGGTCGGCACCCGCTATCCGCAGGTTAATGGGACGGTCAGACGCAACCAGTGCATTGGTGTCGGAATTCCTGATGTTTTCCGTTTCAGTCACAATGCTTATACAGGAAGCACCGGCGCTCGATCGTCAAGGTGGCGGGACCTCCGCGGGATCGCGGCCGGCAGCGGCCAGCTGCCGCACCAGCGACGGGCGAATCTGCCAGCGCCGCAGTAACTCCCGCAGGGTGAGGCTGGCCTCCCCGTCGAAACGACGAACGCGGCGCGCCAGGATCAACTCGTTTTTCAGTGAGTGCTCCCAGCCCACCAACTCCGTCACCGTGACCTTGTATCCCAGAGCCTGAAGAGACAGGGCGCGAACGGTGTTGGTCAAGTGCGACCCGAATTCTCGGCGATGCAGCGGATGCTGGATGAGGGCTTCATCCTCGCGATCGCGTGACGCCGGCGCTTCCAATAGCCGGGACACCTCGGCCTGACAGCAGGGAACCACCGCCAGGTGGTCGGCTTGCCTGGCGATGCCCAGGGCCAGAGCGTCATCGGTGGCGGTATCGCAGGCGTGCAGGGCCACGACGACGTCGGCGGAGGGAACGTCCGCCGCCGCCTGGGCGATCTGCCCGTGAATGAACTGAAACCTTTCCTGCTGGTATCGCGCCGCGCGGGCCGTCCCGCCTTCCACCAGTTCGGGCCGCGATTCGATCGACGTCAGCCGACCGCGGCCAGCCGGGCCGATCACCAGCTCGTACAGCAAGAAGCCGAGATAGCTCTTGCCGGCCCCGCAATCGACGATCGACGGCTGAGGATGGCGCGCGAAGGCGTCGTCCAGCGCCGGCTTCAGCAGGCCCACCAGATGACGGATCTGTTTCAGCTTGCGTCGGGCATCGGCGTTGAGCTGCCCGTCGCGGGTCAGCAGATGCAGATCCTTCAGCAGATCGATGGAAAGACCCGGCGGCACGGCGGGGTCACGCAGAGGATCGACTGGTTCGCGGCGCAATCGAATCAGTCTACTGCGAGCCGGGGGCGCCCGCCGCCTTGACGTCCGGTACGTCGACGGGAACGGCCTTGCTGACGGCGCGCGCGGCCGACCACTGCACCTGCTTGAACAGCTGGGCCGGTCCCTGGCGGCTCTGCAGATCGATGGGGGGATCGGTGTGGCATTCAGCGGGCCAGCGCGCTGGCGGCTGGGTCCACAGGCAGGCCAGCTTTTCACGTTTGGCGGCGATCCCGGGGCTCAGGGTCCACTGCGACGTGATGCGGACCTTGTCTTCCTCGGTCAGGTGCCACGACAGCGGTGATTGGATGTCCAGCTCGAACTCGACAGTCTCAAGCGCAATCTCTTGCCGCGCCAGCAAGGCCTTGAGGCCGATCAACTGGGCGTCGTTGTGGTTGCGCTGGCTGGTGGTGCGGACATTGACCAGGGTGACCAGCGGGCCCAGCGTGGCGTAAAACCAGCCACGCCCGCGCGCCGGCTCCTGTCGTTCGTCCTCGGAGGCGCGAATCTGGACCAGCAAGACCTTTTCCACGATGTCGCCCAGGCTGCGGGCCGCGTGCACGCTGGTCAGCCATTCGATGGCGGTGACGACGCCGAAGTTGTCGTAGTAACCACCGTCGGCCAGGTGATAGCCGCTGTTGCCGTCGGGCGCGCGCGACAGCGGCGTGACCCAGGGGAACGTCGCGGACAGCCGCGCCGCCGTCACCACCGGGATGTCGCAGCCCACGCCATAGAGGTCCAGCAGGCTTTGCCCGCGCCACGAATCACCGCCGCGCGTACAGGCACGGGTCGGGCAATCGATCGGCCCCAGCAAAAGGCGTTCGCCGGTTTCAGCGATGGTGACGTTGAAGATCTGCGTGGGGCGCCAGCCCTCTTTGACCCCGACGCGCCAATCACCCAGCGTCAGGTTGGGCCGCGACAGGCGGCGCCTCCAGGAATTTTCCAGCGCCGCGCCCCGATCGGGTGAATCGGCGTGGACCATGAACGGAACCAGGACGCGAAAAAGATCGCTGTAAGCCAGGGCGAACGCCGTGTCGTGCAGGCTGGAGGCACCCGCGCTGTCGACGACGCGGCCGCGCGTGTCTTCATCAAACACGGCTCCGCCGGCAGCGCTGAAGGCGTCGACGAAATAGGCCGCCCCCAGCCCGCCGCCCGACGCCGAGCTGACCAGGGTGATGGCCCGGGCAAAATCAGGCCCGATGCCCTCCTTGGCGGAGGTCAGCGCCGTCAGCACCCGCGCGGTCCACAACGACGCGGTGATGCCTCCGCCGCTGGCCGCGACGACGACCATGGTCGGCTTACGGCCACCCGAACGCGGCTGGCGTGCGGCCCACGCCTCCACCGCCTTGCCCGGCGACAGCGGACAATCGGGTGCGGCGGCAGCGCCCCGATCGGCCGCGGGGATGGACGCCTGCGCCGTGTGCGACAGGGCAAAGTAGTGATCCTTGGCGCCGAACGTGTAGGAGAACGTCCAGGTCAGCACCAAGATCAGCACGGGCGGCACGCGAAACTTGTCAAAGTAGAACGAGAGAAACGGCAGCAGCCAGCCCAGCACCATGGTCAGCACCAAGAGGTACGCGAGGGCGGGGATGGCATTCGCCAGCCAGCGATCGCGCGAGGCGAATGATTCACCGACGACGAAGTAACCGATCACGTAAAGCGCCACACTGAGCCCGAAGAAGATGAGGGCGCGCCCGTGCCAGCGCTTCTCGTCGTCGGCGCGGGACTGATAGCCGTCCTCGAAGGTGGTGGCCAACCAGCGCAAGATGTTGCGAAGAAAGGGGACGTTTCGGTCGGACGGACGACGCCTGCCTCCGCCTTCGGCAACAGCGGGCCTCTCTGCCGACGGCAGACGCTCGACCGGCAGGAGCACGCGCTGCGCCCATTGCCGGCCGAAAGATATGACGGGGCCCGACCGTCGGGCCACCTCACGGCCGCCCAGCCAGGAGACGACCACCGCCACGGCCACGCCCAGCACCGCACCGGAGGCGCCCCAGAAGGGACCTTCGCTGGAATAGATGACCAGCACCACCGCCAGCGGCAACATCACGAGAGCGGTCAGACCGAAGTGCCAGCGCGCCAGGCGGTCAGCGATCTGGCGCTGCCGGTCCAGGTGCTGGCTGCCAGCGCCGCGAACGGGACGGAAAAAAGGGAGCCGCGTCCGCGCGTGACCGAGAGCGAAGACCAGGTTGAACGTGTACACGACCGTGGACGCGGCGAACATTCCCAGCCCCATGACCACGGCGATGCCTCGGGCGTCCAGCGCGAAAAGGTTGCCGACCATGGCGTGACCGACGGTCACCGCCAGCACCGGCCCGACCATCAATGCCACGCCCAGCGTGATCGAGTACCGGAGGAAGAACAGATATTGCACAAGAAAGGTGCCGCGGCTTTGGCACCACGCCACCACCAGCGCCACGAGCAACACGATCCCCAGAAGTACGGCCATGCTCAATTGACTCCCACGCGACGACCCGCAGGGTCAACGCGCGGCGATCATGGTATTCCCGGACTCAGACGCGGATGGTGACGAGGTCGCTGCCCAGGCGGGAGAGAGCTTCCATGCTTCGTCGCTGCCACAGTATCTCCGGGCTGGAATGCAGCACGATCCGATACTGGTCGGCGGCAGGGAGCTCCTGGATATCGCCAATCCAGACAGCCAGCTCTTTCAAGCATGCCGAATTCATGAACGCCAGCTGGCGCAGGTCGAGGGTGGCCTCGGTAACATGGTCGCCCAGGGCGCGCTGATGAACAGACGCCAGGAACTCGCTGAGCACGTCGCGAATGCTCATGTCGGCCGTCCCCACCAGCTTGACCTGAAGGCCTTCGACTTCGTTCCAGGCCTCGCCGCTGAAATCGTAAGCCGACGCGCTTAACTTCTCGCCTGCCATGCCTTAAACCCCGACGGGCGTCCTGGCCACGATGGTGGCGGTCCGGCCATCGACCGACAGTCCCAGGGTCATCTCCCCTTCCGCCAAAATACGGGCTAACCCGAGACCTGAGACGTCCGGGCGGCGGGCATTACGGCGCATGAGCTCGACGTACAGAGAAAGTGGGTCGCGACAGGCATCCAGCTCCGAGAAGATCTGGCGCAGGCGATCGATGTGGGCGGGGGTGGTGTCGTTGGAAAGGCGCAGAGTGACCACCCCTTTGCCGCCACTGTCGTCCAGCGTGACCGAAAGCTCGGCGTTGCGATCACGCGCGTACTTGGCGGCATTCTCAAGCAATTCGTGCGCGGTCATCGCCACCCGTGAGACCAGATCACGATCGCTCACAAAGCGCTTCAGCGCCTCCTCGACGAAGCGTCGTGTGACCGACACCAACACCGGATCGGCATCCAGCCTCAGCTGTAACCGTAAACCACACACGGTTGAAGACATCTACAGTACCCCAACCATCGGCGCCGACAATACTCCCTTGAGGACCGTCGTCGATTTTCGGCCTAAAGACTCTGATCTAGAATGCTGATGGTGCTAAAAAGATAGGCCCCCGCGACCGAAGGAGATAGCCATGGACACGACCAGTGCAGGCTCCAAATCCGCCGCCCAGAGTTTTCTGTCCCGTCCCCAGCTGAACATCATCGGCAAAGAGCGACTGCCGGCGACCTCCGGGCGAACGATCAAGGTTTACGATCCGGCCACCGCCGAGGTGCTGACCACGACGCCGCAGAGCGCGGCTGAAGACGTCAACCGCGCGGTGATGGCGGCGCGCAAGGCATTCGATTCGGGCCCGTGGTCAAAGATGACGCCGTATGAACGCGCGCGCCTGATCTTGAAGCTGGCCGATCTGATCGAAAAGAATCAGGGCGAGCTGGCCGAGATCGAGACCCTGGACACCGGCAAACCGATCATGGCGTCGCGCTATGTCGACGTGCCGCTGACGCTGAACCAGTTCCATTTCTTCGCGGGCCTCGCCACCAAGGTGCGCGGCAACACCATGACCATCTCCTGTCCTTACACGCCCGGCCAGCAGTACCACTCGTACACGCTGCGCGAGCCGGTGGGCGTGGCCGGAATGATCACGCCCTTCAATTTTCCGATGTTGCTGGGAGCGATGAAGATCGCGCCGGCGCTGGCCGCAGGTTGTACCATCGTCCTCAAACCCGACGAGCGCACGCCGGCGTCGTCGCTGCGCATGGCCGAGCTGGCGATGGAAGCGGGTTTCCCCGAGGGCGTGTTCAACGTCGTCACCGGCGATGAAGAGGCGGGCGCGGCGCTGGCGGCGCACGAAGCCGTCGACAAGATCGCCTTCACCGGATCGACCGAGGCGGGGCGTTCCGTGGTGCGCGCGGCGGCGGGTAATCTCAAGAAAGTCACCCTCGAGCTGGGCGGCAATTCCCCGAACATCGTCTTCGAGGACGCCGACGTGGCGGCCGCCATCCAGGGCGCCGGCTTCGCCGCGTACGTCAACATGGGCGAGTGCTGCGTGGCCGGCGCGCGCCTGTTCGTGCACGAGAAGATCTACGACCAGGTCGTCGACGGGCTGACCAAGTACGCCGCCGACCTGAAGGTGGGCGCCGGCATCGACGAATCGACGCAGATGGGGCCGCTCATCACCGGAGAGCATCTGGACAAGGTGTGCGGCTACATCGAGTCGGGCCGCCGCGGCGGCGCCAAGGTGGTCACCGGTGGCGATCGAGTCAAGCGTCCTGGCTACTTCGTGCAACCGACGGTCATCACCAACACCACCCCCGACATGAAGCTGGTGGCCGACGAGGTGTTCGGCCCGGTGGTCACTGTGGCGCGGTTCAAGGACGCCGACCAGGTCATCGCCGAGGCCAACAACACCATGTACGGCCTGGCCGCCGGGGTCTGGACCCGTGACATCAGCAAGGCGCACAAGACCGCCGCGGCGCTGAAGTCAGGGACCGTCTGGATCAACTGCTACAACATCTTCGACACCGCGCTGCCGTTCGGCGGGTACAAGCAGTCCGGTTGGGGTCGAGAGAGCAGCCCCGAGACGCTTGAGCTTTACACCCAGATCAAGGCGGTGTGCGTAGCGCTTTGACAATCTCCCCCGCGCGAGGGGACCCACCGCCGCCGACCGCTAGGAATATCGGCGGCTATGAGATCCGCGAGCAGATCGAAGAGGGGGCGCGCACCATCGCGTACCACGGCGTGCGCCTGGCCGATCGTGCGCCCGTCATCCTCAAGTTCCTCAAGAACGAATACCCGACCCCCGACGAGATCGCGCGGCTGCGCAACGAGTACGAGATCACCCAGCTGATCCAGCACCCGTTCGTCGCCCGCGCCCTCGATTTCAGCCAGCAAGATCACCGCCACTGCCTGGTCTTCGAAGACTATCCAGGCCTTCCCCTGGATCTCTTGCCGCGCGCCAATCCGCCCGAGCTGGAGCGAACGCTGCAGCTCTTTCTGCTGATCCTCGAGGGGCTGGGAGCCGTTCATCAGGAGGGCGTCGTCCACAAGGATCTCAACCCCGGCAACATCCTGGTGGCGACCGATCAGTCGTCGGTGAGAATCGTCGGCTTTGACATCGCCTCGCGCGTGGGGCGTGAAACGCAGGACGTGGTGGCCCCCAGCGCGCTGGAAGGAACCCTGGGGTACATCTCGCCCGAGCAAACGGGGCGCATCAATCGCCCCGTCGACTATCGCAGCGACTTCTATTCGCTGGGGGCGGTTCTGTTCGAGGTGCTCATGGGGGCGCCGGTCTTCGATGCGCGCGATCCGCTGGAGCTGGTCTACGACCACATCGCCCGCCGCCCGGTCATCTCGCCCGAGAAGCGCACGCAGATCCCCGAATCGCTGTGTTCCATCGTGCTGAAGCTCCTGGCCAAGACGCCGGAGGAGCGCTATCAGAGCACGGGCGGGGTGGCGGCCGATCTGCGACGCTGCCTTCAGGAACTGCGCCACCTGGGCCGCATCACCGTCTTTGCTCCGGGCGAGAACGACGCGTCTGATCGCTTTCAGCTGCCCCAGCGCCTGTACGGCCGGCAGCGCGAGACGGAGATCATCCTGAATGCGTTCGAGCGGGCCAGCGCCGCCGAAAAGCGGGTGGTCCTGGTGTCGGGCCCCTCCGGCATCGGCAAATCGGTGCTGGTTCAAGAGGTGCAGAAACCGATCGCGGCCACCCGCGGGTACTTCGTGGCCGGCAAGTGCGAGGCCCTGAACCGCAACATCCCCTACGCCGCCTTCACGCAGGCCTTTCGAGATCTGGTTCGGCAGCTTGAGACGGAGAGCCCGGCCAGCGTCGCCGGCTGGCGGCAATCGATCCTGGACGCGGTCGGCAGCAGCGGACGGGTCATCATCGACATCGTTCCAGAGCTGGAGTCGATCATCGGTGCGCAACCGCCGGTTCCCGTTCTTGATCCGGAGGAATCCCAGATCCGGTTCAACGCCACCTTCCGGCGGTTCGTCAGGGTCTTCTGTCGGTTCGGCCAGCCGTTCGTTCTGTTCTTCGACGACGTGCAGTGGATCGACGCCGCCGGGCTGCGCCTCCTGCGCGCCATCCTGCTGGATTCGCAGATCAGCAACCTGATGCTGGTCTGGTCGTTCCGCGATGATGAGGTGGGAAGCACCGCGCCCATCACCCGCCTGGTCGACGAAGCGACCCAGATGGGTCTGGGCATCGACCAGATCAAGGTCAGCCCTCTCAGCAAGACCGACGTTCACCAGCTCATCTCCGACGGTCTACGCGGGCGGCATCAAGATCTGGCGGCGCTGGCCAGCATCGTGTGCGAACGCTGCGACGGCAACCCGCTGTTCGTCAGCCAGTACCTGGATCACCTGCACCGGGAAGGGGTCATCCGGTTCGTGCACGGCCTGGGGTCGTGGACGTGGGATCCAGCCGGGCTGGGCGAGGGCCAGGTCACCGACGGCATCGCCGACCTGATGCGAGCCAAGATCCTCAAGGCACCCGCCGACGCGCGCCAGACGCTGCAGATCGCCGCGTGCATCGGCTCCAGCTTTGACCTGCGCATGCTCTCCATCGTCAGCGAGAAACCTCGCCACGTCCTGGCGGCGGAACTTCAAGCGGCGCTGAGCGAGGGGTTCGTCACCTTGGTGGGCGCGTCTTATCGGCTGTTCGAATCATCGCTGCCCGATGCCCACGTGGCCTTTCGGTTCGTGCACGACCGGGTCCAGCAGTCGGTTCACGACATGCTGGAGGACGACGCCCGCAAGCGGGTTCACCTGCGCATTGCACGCCTGCTGATCGCCCGCTCGCGCGAGCCAGACGGCGGCGATCACCTGTTCGAGATCGTCGACCACCTTAACCAGGCCTGGGACCTGCTCGCCGACCCCACGGAGCGCTCGGAGGCGGTGGCGCTGAACCTGCGCGCCGGCATCCGGGCCAAGGCAAACGTCGCGTACGACGTGGCGGCGCGCTCGCTGCGGCACGCGATGGCCAACCTGCCGCCGCGAGCCTGGACGGAGGATTACGAACAGACCAGCCAGCTTTTTCTGGAATGCGCCGACTGCGAATACCTCTGCGGGAACTTCGACGTGGCCGAGCAGCTGCTGGACGAAGCGTCGATTCACCTGCGCAGCAACGTCGAACGCGCGCTGGTCTACGACATCAAGATCCCGATGCGCACCAACCGCGGTCGCCCCGCGGAAGCCATCCGTCTGGGGATCGAGGCGCTGTCCCTGTTTGATATCGAGCTGGTGGCCAAACCGCCGCCCGCCCTGGTCACCGACGCCATCGTCACCATCCGCCGCCGCCTGAGCGGCCTGTCCGTCGAGGAGCTGCTGCACCTGCCGCAGATGGTCGACCGCGAGAAGCTGGCCATCATGCGCATCTTCAACCGTCTGGGCCCGCCCGCTTACTTCACTGACCAGGGGCTCTACTCGCTGATGCACTGCCTGGTGATCGAGCTGACCTTGCAGTACGGGCACGCCTCCGAATCGGTGCGCGGGTATTCCGTCTACGGGATGATCCTGGGTTGGCATTTCGGCTCGTACGACGAAGGCGCCCGCTACGGCGAGCTGGGCATTCAGCTGAGCGACAAGCTGGCCAACGTGCAGATGAAGGGGGTCAGCCGCGCTCTTTACGGCTGTTTCATCTGCCACTGGACCCATGCCACCGACGAATCACTGATCCACCTGCGGGAAGGTCATCAGCTGCTGCGCGAGGCCGGCAACGTCGTGCTGGGCAGCTTTGCCCTGTGCATCCACACGGTGACGATGTGGATCAAGGGCGAACCTCTGGAGCGGGTGCGTGCCGACGCCGCCAAGAGTTTGGCCTATCTGCGCCAGGCAAAATACCGGGAGATGATCGACTTCATGTCCTGCGTCGATCGGGCCGCCATGAGCCTGGCCGGGCAGACCCAGTCGCCGACCAGCCTTGACGGCGCCGGCGGCGGGGACGGCGACGATTTCGACGAGAACACCACGGTGTTCAGCATGCGCGGGGTCGGCATCAAGACACCGTTGCACTGGTATTGCCTGTCAAAGGCGCAGCTGTTTTATCTGTTCGACCGGCTGGATGACGCGGCCGAGATGGCCGAGCGCTCGGCCGAGATGCTGCCCCACTCACAGGGCTCGCTGCTGAACGCCGAGCACCATCTGCTGTCGGCGCTGATTGCCCTCGGACGGGGTGAACGCCCCGAGGCGAGCGCGGACGCCGATGTCCAGGCCAACCCCGACGCCGCCCGCGGGCTGTCTCACTCGCGCCGGCTGCTGGCACAATGGGCGGGTCACTGTCCGGAAAACTTCGCCGCCAAGCACCTGCTTGTCGAGGCCGAGTGCGCCCGGGTGGCCGAGGAACACGAGTCGGCCGTCGACCTGTACGAACTGGCGGTGACGGCGGCCAGGTCCGAAAAGAATCTGTTCATCGAAGCGCTGGCCAACGAACGGGGCGGCCGCTATCACCTTGGCCGCAAACGAACGTTCATCGCCAGCTCGTATCTGAAGCAGGCGCGTTACGTTTATTCGCGCTGGGGGGCGTCGGCGAAGGTCAACCAGCTGGAGCAAGAGTTCGGCGCCCTGCTGGGCCCCGCCAGCCTGCGCTCGACTGGCGACACCCGAAAATTCGAGGCGTTGCTGCTGCCCGGTGAATCATCCGAAGGGCTGGACGTGGCGGCGATCATGAAGAGCGCCCGCGCCATCGGCGAGGTGATAGTCCTCGATCGACTGATCAAGAAGGTCACGCGAACCTTGGTCGAGAGCGCCGGGGCGCAGATCGGCGTCATCGTCTTCGCCGGCAGCGATGGCCTGCGCGTGGTGGCCCGCCGCCACATCGACGATCCGGAAGACGCCGTCTCCATCGACATGCCGCTGGACGCCTATCACGACATCGCCGCGACGGTGGTGAAGAAGGCCGCCGCCGATCAGACCATCGTGCTTTACGAGGACGCCGCCAAGAGCGCCGAGCTGAAGGGTGATCCCTACGTCCAGCAGACCCAGCCGCGATCCGTTCTGTGCTTTCCGGCCATGCACCAGGGGCGGGTCAGCTGCATCGTCTACCTGGAGAACAACCTGGCGCCCGGCATGTTCACCCGCGAACGGGTCGAGGTGCTGCGCATCCTGTCGTCGCAGGTGGCCATCTCTCTGGAGAACGCCCGGCTCTACTCCGGCCTGGAGGAAAAGATTCGCCTGCTGGAGGAGGCGCAGGAGGGCCTCAAGGAGAAGGAACGCCTCGTGCGCGAGATGGAGATCGCCAGGCGCATCCAGACGTCCATTCTGCCCGGAGCGCTGGAGGTCCCCGGCCTGGACATCGCCGCCACGATGCTGCCCGCCACCGAGGTGGGCGGCGACTATTACGACGTCGTCCCGGTGGAGGGGGGATGCTGGCTGGGGATCGGCGACGTGGCAGGCCACGGCCTGGGATCAGGGCTGGTCATGTTGATGATCCAGAGCGGCCTGGCCGTGCTGACCCGCGAAGCCCCTGACGCCTCGCCGCGCGAACTTTTGCGCGTGCTGAACCAGATGCTGTACGACAACGTCCGCAAGCGCCTGGGGCAACAGGAACACGCCACGCTTTCATTGCTGCGTTACCGGACCGACGGACAGTTCACCTACGCCGGCGCCCACGAGGAGTTCATCGTCTGGCGTGCGCAAGAGCAACGCTGCGAGCTGATTGCCACGCGCGGCATCTGGATGGCCGCCATACCGAATATTCCCCGCACCATGATTGACCAGCGATTCCGGCTGCTGCCGGACGACGTGCTGGTCCTGTACACGGACGGCGTCATCGAGGCGACCAACCAGCATCGTCGACAGCTGGGCGTGGAACGGGTCTGCGATGCCCTGGGCCAGGTGCACAGCCAGCCCGTCGAGGTGATCCGCGACCACCTGATGACCGTGGTCAAAAACTGGATGAGCCGTCAGGACGACGACATTACCTTCTTGATCGCGCGTTACCGCGGACCCGAAGGAATGCGCCAGTAATTTTCAGGATCAACCTGGTGCGACGCCTGGCCACTCTTGCGCTATCTTCAACGAGGAAGTCGTGCCAGGATTGAAGACCCGGGACCGACAACCTGGAAGCACCAATGGCGACTCTACAAATAAAACCTATTCACCATGCCACCTTCGACGCCGAAGCGGTCATGGACGGCAACGAGATCGCGGTGCGTTTTGCCGGCACCGCCGACCTCAGTGTCAAAGAGATCATGGACCGTTTCCTGATCGACGTTCACGCGGAAGCGTCGCGGATGGACGCCCGATCGGTCAGCGTGGACGTCAGCGGGCTGGAGTTCATCAATTCGTCCTGCCTGATGGCGATCGTCACCTGGATAACCACGGTCCAATCGATGGTGAACCGTCGTTATCAGATCGCCTTCCACTTCAAGGCCGTCCGCGACTGGCATCGCCGCAGCTTTGATGTGTTGACCCAGCTGGGCGAGGACGTGGTCACGGTGCGGCCTTCCCCGCCCGCGCCACCAGCGCCGTCCGCCCCTGCCCCGCCCACCGGCAACAAGGCCGAGGGCAGCGCAGACGAAGCGACGCGGGTGTCGCGTCCGCCCAAGCACGAGTGACCCGACAGGATCCGTCCACCGCCGGCCGGGAGGGCCCGCCAGCAAGTGGGCGTCAGGAACGTTCCTCGGGAATGCTTCCCGCGAATCGGTAACCGATGCCGCGCACGGTTTCGATGTATTCGCCGGCGGCGGCCAGCTTTTCACGCAGACGTTTCACGTGGGTATCGACCGTGCGGGTGGTGTTGTCCCCGCTGACACCCCAGACGTCGTCCAGCAGCACCGACCGCGACTGAACCCGATCGCGGCGGTCGTAGAGCGTGCAAAGCAGTTTCAGCTCCAGCGCCGTCAGCACCACCTCCAGCCCGTCGACAAGAACACGCGGAACATCGCGGTCGATGCTCAGCCGCCCGAACGTGACGGCGCCACCGCTGGTGACCGCCGGTGGGGTCCGCTTGCGCCGCAGGATCGCCTGCACCCGCAGCATCAGCTCACGCACGCTGAACGGCTTGACCACGTAATCATCGGCGCCCAGCTCGAACCCCACGATGCGATCGACCTCGGCACCGCGCGCCGTCACCATGATGATGGGAATCGCCTTCGACAGGGGGTTGCTCTTCAGGTTGCGACAGACGTCGAGGCCCGACATGTCCGGCAGCATCAGATCCAGCAGGATCAGATCGGGCGGTGATTGCTGCACCAGCGACAGCACCGGCGCGCCCCGCGACGACACGGCGACGTCGTGGCCAGCCGCGCGCAGGTTGTAATCCATGACGTCCTGAAGGTCCTGCTCATCCTCGACCACCAAGACACGCGCCATCGAGTTTCCTTCTAGCATTTCTGTCCCTGATGGTGGAACCGACGACGCCAGCAACGCCGGCTATTCCGGCTATTCCTCAATGGCTCGTGGTTCCTCGGCGTCCGACAGGCGATAGCCGGCCCCGCGAACGGTCTCGATGAGGACACCGGCGGCGCCCAGCTTGTCGCGCAGCCGTTTGACGTGGGTGTCAACGGTGCGCGTGGTGGCTCCGGGGCTATAGCCCCAGACATCTTCCAGGAGGTCGTCGCGCGAACGCACGCGCCCCCGGTGCTCGACCAGGTAAGAAAGAAATCGCATCTCCAGCGCGCTGACGTGGATCTCCTGCCCGCTCACGAACACGCGATGCGCGTCGGTGTCGACCGTCAACAGTCCGATGACCACCGCCCGCCGTTTGCCACGCGGCTTGCCGTCGCCGCTCTCTGCATCCGGGCCCAGGCGGCGGCGGCGCACAAAGGCGTTCACCCGCAGCACCAGCTCGCGCATGCTGAACGGCTTGACGACATAGTCGTTGGCCCCCAGCTCGAAGCCGACGACGCGGTCGATCTCCTCGCCTTTGGCGGTCAGCATGATCACCACCGGTTGGCGTCCATCGGCCGAGCTGCGAATGCGCCGGCAGATCTCCGTCCCTGACATATCGGGCAGCATCAGATCCAGCAGCACGACGTCGGGAGCGAAGGCATCGAGGCGCGCAATCGCCACGGCGCCCGACTCGGCCGTCTCGACGCTGTACCCGTTGCTCTGCAGATTGAAGCTGAGCAACTCGCGGAGATCCGGCTCGTCCTCGACGACCAACACGCGCCGCCCGGCTGAGGATGTTTCCTGCATCGCTGGCGCGACCTTACGACCCTCGCGTGACGATTCGGTGACAGACCGGTGAATTCTCGTTGGCGGCTGGGCGTCCATGGAAAGAGCCAGCAGTGCCGGTGCGGCGGCGGGATCGGCCCAACCGATCGGGCCCGAACCCTTGCCAGGTTTGGCCCGGTCGCGTAGGGTGGCATCACTCGCGCGCATCACCCAACCGCGCGATTTATTGACACGTTTTGCTGACGAAACGTTTGCTGAAAGGAAACGCAGGAATGCATCACCTGTCTTTGGGACGTCGTCTCCCGGTCGCCAGCCTCCTCCTTGCGGCGGCCTTCGTCATGCTGGGCAGCCAGGCGCCGGCGCGCGCGCAAGCCGGCGCGGATCCAGTGGTCGTCACGGCCAAGCTGGTCGAGATCCCTACCAAGTTTCCACCCGATGATCTGTACGACTACGCCTTCGTGATGAAGTACGTGGTGGTGGGCGGTCCGATGGACAAACAGACCATCTTGGTCGCGCACTACAAGCCGCGCCAGCCACGCAGCAAGATCAAAGAGAAACACACCGGCGGCAAGCTGCGGACGTTCACCCAGGGCGACACCCACAAGCTCAAGCTGACCGCCGACCTGAAGAAGGTCTGGAAGGGCGCCTTGATCGACGAATACGCCGCCACCGATCACAAGAGCGTGCGCTATTGGTGCCTCGAGGCCGATCCCGCCTGAGGTGGTTCCGGCCGGCCGCGACGACACCGGGCGCGGCCGGGTCTACGCGCCCGTGATTCGCGCGCTGGCAGCGCACCCGGCGTCGCGGCGGGCGCTGGCGCTGTGGCTTTTCATCGCGACCTTTGTCGTGGCGTGGGCGCCGTCCGCCGACGGGGACATCTGGTGGCATCTGGCGGCGGGGCGCGAGATGGTTCGCACGCACGCCTTGCTGTGGACCGATCCGTTCTCGTCGGGGGCGGCCGGTCGGCCCTGGATCGACGTTCACTGGCTGTTTCAGCTGGCGGTCTATGCGATCCACGCCGTCGCTGGCCTGAGGGGACTGGTGGTGGTCAAGTGCGCGATGGTGGCCACCGGCGTGCTGGTTCTGCGCGCCGCCGTCGTCCAATCACCGGCCGGACGCCGGGCCGAACCGCTGTTCGCGGTGGCGATGGTGGCGGCGCTGTTCCTGTGCCGGCAGCTGCTCTTGGTCCGCCCGATCATCCCGACGCTGCTCTTGCTCGCCGTCTTCTTTCAGCGGCTGGAATCGTTTCGCCGGCGCGGCCATGTCCGGACGTTGCTCTGGCTGCCGATATTGCAGATCGTCTGGTCAAACCTTCAGGGGTTGGCTGTCCTGGGACCGGCCCTGGTGGCGGCCTTCGCCGGCGGCGCCCTGCTCTGCCACCTACGAAAGCGCGGCGACGGCGCGGTCGTTGCCCGACAGTCGCGCTGGCTGCTGGCCTGTCTGGCGGGCTGCCTCCTGGCCTGCTTGCTGACGCCGTACGGGCTGGGCGCGCCGCGGCTGGCCTGGCAACTCTTGCTGCGTCTGGTTCCGGGCGTCACCAACGTCTATTCAGCCAACATCGCGGAGAACGTTCCGCCCTGGTCCTTGGGTTCAGCCGCGCGCGAGCAGTTCTGGCACCTGCGGTGGTTCCTGGCATTTCTTGCCGTCAGCTTCATCGTGGGCCGGCGCCGTCTGCTCGCCAGTCACTGCTTCATCGCCGTTGCCGTGGTGGCGCTGGCCATCATCGCCAATCGAAATATCCTGCTGCTCTACTGGCTGGCAACACCGATCGCCGCGATGAACTACGCGCGAGGCTGGCGAACCCTGACGGTCTGGCTGCGCCGCCGCTGGCGCCGGCGATGGCCGATGCTGGTCGCGACGGCGACCCTGGTGCCGGTGGGCCTGCTGGGGCTGACCATCGCCGCCGCGGCGGCCGAACCGACCATTGCCCGGCCGGCCCCCTGGCGCGCGCCTGTCCACAGCGCCGACATCATCGAGCGTCGCGCCGGCTCCGGGACCATCTTCGCCGCGGACAACTACGGCGGTTATCTGATCTGGCGGCTGTATCCGCGCTTTCGACCGTACATGGACACGCGACTGGTGCTGCGTTCGGCTGATGAATTCGCCGAGTATCTGGCCCTGGCCGACGATCCGGGAACGTTCGACGCCTGGGAGCAGCGCTTTCCGTTCGACTATGTCCTGCTGCCGACCGCCTACCCCGATCGCTATCTCGGTCTCGTCGCGCACCTGTATCAAGGCACGACGTGGGATCTGATCTTCACCGACGGCACCGAGACGCTGTTCGCGCGTGCGTCCGCGGCGAATGAATCCTGGGATCTCAGGCGGCGCGCCACGACGGACCGGATCCTCGACGACCTGGCGGCGCGATTCGCCGGCGAGCCGCGTCTGCACCAGGCGGCGCGCCTGCAACTGGCCGTCCTGGAGTTGGCCATCGACAGCATCGAAGAGGCAGACCGGGCCGTGGCCGGTCTGCGGACCGCGGACGCCGACGTCATCCGCGCGCGCGGCCGCCTGGCCTCGGGAGACAGCGCGGGCGCCCGCGCCATCGCCGAGCGCCTGCTGAGCAGCAATCCAGACGACGGACGACCTCTCGACATCCTGGCACTGCTGGCAATCCAGCGCGGCGACCTCCGCGAGGCAACCGCCCTTGTCAGGCGCGCGCTGGCCGTCGATCCCAGTGACCCCGACGCGTTGAGGATCCTCGCCCGGCTAGAGCGCGCCGCCACGGGCACGCGTTGAACGCGACGCGGCCCTGGCTAGAAAGGCGAGACCGAGATGCCCAGCGACACAGTCCAGGGCAAGAGGAAGGGCTTGTTGTCGTTGATACGTGCCGTCCCGAAAGGCAGTGACCCCCCAAGCAGAATGGCCACGTAGTCGCTGGACCACTCCACCGCCGCAGTGGGACTGACCGTGACCAGAGGCGTGTTCTGCCGAGCGTTGATGTCCTCGTCGTGCGCGGAAAAGCCGGTCACCGTCACGCCCAGGGAAGGAACAAATGGCCCCGCGTAATAGCCGACATAGCTGTAGGCGTTGGCGCTGGGGGCGCGGTAGCTTTCGTTCTTGTTTCGGCCACCGCGATAACTGGCGGTTCCGCCCATCACGAACAGGCCCCAGATCTCGTCGAAGACGTGATCAAGCGCGAGAGACGCATTCGGCCTGCCAAAACCAAGTTGTTTCTCCTGGCTCAGCGGGCTGCCTTCGCTGGGCACGATGGCATTTGCCTCGCCGGTGGGAAGGCCCACGCTCAACGTGGCGATGGTGTCGTTGATCTCACCGAACTTTCGAATCAGCATGACGCTCATGTCGCCCAGGCCACCGTTCGACACGTCATGCTTGGTCAGCGCCAGCTCGTTCGGCTTGTAGTCGCGGTAAAACTTGTAGGTGTAAGGAAGGATCACGCCCGCGACCCACTTCTCGCTGAGGTCCCGGCTGATCTGCGTCGTGCTGCTGATGTTATAGCCGCCGTGAAAATCCTGGCTCTTGGGATCGTTATAGAGGTTCAGGTACCCCGTGGTCTGGATGACGTTGAACAGGCCGCCATGAACATTGCGGCCGATCCATTTGATGGCTGCCCCCGATCCGGATCCGCCCGCCCCGCAACCTCCCACGGTTTCCCAGC
>DATLVT010000721.1:0-2645 GCA_035577105.1 Polyangia bacterium | reverse complement strand
TTGCTGGTCGACAGCGACGACTTCGATCGCGTGCGCCCGGCGGTGGCAGAGGCCATCGCCGGCGGCGCGCTGCGGTCGTCGCCCGACTGGGTCCGACCGGCGCGCGCGGCCACCCTGTGGCCGGATCCGCGTGACGCGCTGGTGTCGTGGCTGCCGCTGGCCATGGCCGCCGGCTGGATCCTTTTCATCTGGATCGCGGGCGCGCCTGCCTGGCGCGACGCCGGGACGCTGCCGCCCGGCGGGTTGGTGGCGGTGATGATCGCGGCCGGGCTGGGCGCCTTCTGTCTGTTCGCCCTGTCGTCGATGGCGGCGCTGCGCGAGCTGGGCGGCCGCCTGGCGGTGGTGGCGGTGTCGACCACGGCGTTCGTCGTGGTGATCGAACGGATGGCGCGCCGGCCGTTTCCCTTCGCCGTGCGCCGGGCCCGCATACCGGTGGTGGTGGTCGGGCTGGCGCTGATCATCACGGGCGCCGTCGGTGCCAACGTCAAGCGGGTCCGTCTGGAGACAACGCAGTGGCGGGCGGCGCCGCTGCTGTTCGTCAGCGTGCGGGGCGATCTGGACGAGCCGGTTATCCTGCGCGAGGTGCGGCGACTGACCGATTTTCTGCGCGCGCAGCCCGGCATCGCCGCCGCCTGGTCGGTGGCCGATTTCTTTCAGGGCGTCGATCGCCCCGGCGAGGACGTCAACCGCATTCCCGACGCGACGGAGGAGGTGCGGCGCGTGCTGGCGCAGGCCCACGGGGATCCGGCGCTGCGCCTGGAGCTGTCGGGCGATCACCGGGAGGCGCTGGTGGTCATGCGTTTTGAACCGGAGGCCGACTTTGATCGGCCCGCCTTCTTCGATCGGCTGTCGCTGTATCTGGACAGCGAGCTGCGCAGCGCCCTCTACCGCGTCGATCTGTCCGATCCGCTGCCGCCCACCACGCGGGCCCTGGCCCGGGGCCTGCTGGCCAACGACGCGCAAGAGCGCATCCTGCGCATCTGCGCGCGCGCCGGGCGCAACCTGGGCGATCCTGAACGGCAGTCGATCGAACGGGTGGCGCGGCGGGCGGCGCTGATCCCGGTCGCCGACGTGGGCAAGCTGCGCGGCGAGGTCTCGTCCGATACGCGCGCCTTCTTGCGGGCGCGCCTGCCGTCGCTGGCGGCCGCCGAGCGCGACCGCGTGGCCGTCGCCGTGGCGGCCCTGGATGGCGACACCTCGGTGCCCGCCGTCTGGTCGGCCCTGGGCATCGCCTTTGGGCCCGGTCATCCACCGGCGGCGCTGGGGGCGCTGGTGCCGGCGCTGTCGCGGCAGCTGGGCGAGGTCCGCATCCGGCATGCGTCGCGCATTCACTTCAAAGACATGCTCTCGGGCGCCGGGCTGCCCCTGGACGGAAACCTGGCCGACGAGGTGCGCAGCGCGACGCGCGAAGGGATGGGCCCGGTGGTGGGGATACCGGTGCCGCGCACCGGCGGCGGCAGCGCGTTTCTGCTGGACGCCCGCGCGGTGGGCGGGGCGGCCAACGATCGCGCCCTGTCGGCGGCCTGGCTGCCTGGCCTGCGCTCGGGCGCCATCTTTGGCGCCGTCGGCCTTGCCTTGATCCTGCTTCTGGTTGCAGGCTGGCGGGGCGTGCTGTGGTTTCCTCTCGCCCTGGCGCTGCCCCTCGCGGCCTTGATCGTCCCCGTGTTGACCCGCGATCCGGTCGGGCTTCTGTTCATGAGTTTTCTGGCAGCGACCAGCGCGGCGGGGGCGGCCCTGGCCACGTCGCTGGCGGCGAGGCGGTCGCGGTGAAGGTCATCGCGCCGGCGCCGGCGCTGGCGGCGGCGGTGGCCGTTGCGCTGGGTGTCGTCGGCGCCGGCTGCGCCGGGCCCCCCTGGCTGATGGGTCGGCCTCTGGACGGCTCGCCGTCGATCCCCGCCAGCACCCTCAACAGCTCCGTGGCCCACCGCCGCGGCGAGGCAGAGGCGGCGCGCCGCCTGGGGTATCCCGTCGAGGAATTCGCGCCGCTGCTGGCGCTGGAGGCGCTGGAGCGCCTGAGCCCGGAGGAGCGGGCGCGGCTGGTGGAGCTGCTGCTGCTGCGGACGGCCGACTTCGCGGCGATGGATCGGGCCATCCCGCGCAGTCAAGACCTGGAACACGCGGTGGCCCTGGCGCCTGAAAAGGCCGAGGCGCTGCGGGCAGCGCGGGCCGGTGCTCTGCGCGCGGCCGGCGACGCCTGGCTGGCCATCGGCGAGCGGCCGCGCGCCCGGGAAGCGTACGCGCAGGCGGCCGACCTGGGCGCGACCGACCTGTCGTTTCGCCTGCTGGCCGCCGCCGACGAGCCGCCCCCCGCCAACATGCCGCTCGGCAACCTCAAGCAGGCCATCGCCGCGCTGCCATTGCGCGTGCTGCGTCCCTTCGGCGACGTCTACCTGCGCCTGCGGGGCGACGATCGACCGACGCTGCAGCGCCTGCTGGCGGCGGCGCGCCAGGACAGCGACAGCACGCAGGTCGAGCGGCTGCGCGAAGCTCTGGCCAGGGCCCCCGCGCCCGAGACGACGTCGCCCGAAGCGCCACAGTCGCCGATCGCTCTGGTGGGCATTCCGGCGGCGGGCGATCTCGACCGCTGGGTGCTGGGAGGCCCGTCGCTGTCACGACGATTGCTGCCGCTGCTGGCCGCGTCGCCG
>DATLVT010000720.1:0-4896 GCA_035577105.1 Polyangia bacterium | reverse complement strand
CCGATCGCCCTGGCGACTGGTGATTCGCGACGCCGTCATCAGCCGGGCGCGCTGGCATTTTGGACGCATGGGCGCCGTGCCGGGCATTGGCTTCCTGGCGGCCTTCGAGCCGGCACGCCGCGCCGGTCCGCCAGCGCCGCCCGGCCGTGGCGTCGCCGTGCGCGCCGACGGCGTGCGGCTGGACGGCGTCGATGCCACGCTGGACTTCGACGGCTGGGGCCTGACCTTGCGCGCGGTGCGGGGGCTGGGCGACATCGCTGCTTCCCCCGAAGGCGGGCTGCGCTTCGAGGTTCGCGACGCCGATGCGTCCGGGGGCGGCGTCCTGCGGGTCCTGGGCGGCGCCGATGCCCTGCGCCTGGTCTTCTCGCGCGCGCGCCTGGAAAAAATTGCCAGCACGGCGACGGTGCCCGGCGGCGACAACGATTCCATCGCGCTGCGCGCCTCCAACGTCATCACAGGGCAGTCTGTATTGGCGCTGGAAGGCCGATTCCTCTCCGTCCTCGGCAACACCGCACCGCCGGGTGGGCCCAGTATTGATCTGATCGCCGGCGTCGCTGGTCCCGCCGACGCGATGGCCGCGGTCGGCGCGCGCCACCTTCCCGCCGGCGTTCGCCTGGCCGGTGGGCCGGCGTCGTCTCTGACGGCCTCTTTCCACGGTCGCCTGGCGGCGCCGATGATCGACGTCGCTGGCCAGGGCCTGGTGGTCGGCTATCGCGACGTGGATTTTCACAGCGTCGCCTTCGACGTCCTGGCCGACCTCGGCGCGGGGCGTCTCCGCGTGCGGCATCTGGCGATGGCGTCGCCAGCGGGCGGGCGAATGGAAATGTCGGGCGCGATCGATGGGCGGCAGCTCGCGGTTCGCCTTGTCTTTGAACACCTGCGCTGGCCACTGATCCCGGGTGCGCCGCCGTACGTCGCGGCGCTGGCCGACAGCGTGCTGCAGGGGATCGTCGCGGTGACCGCCGATCGCGCCGGGCCGCGGCTGGCGGTCGGGGAGCTGGCCCTCGACTGGACACGCCCCCCCGGGGCGTCCGGGCCGCGCACGATTCGCTTGCGCAGCCCCGGTCAGGTGTTGCTGCCGCGCGAGAAACGCGCGGCCTGGAACGTGCGAGGCGCCGGTCTTGCCAACGGCGTGCTGGAGATTCCCGTCATCACCGTTCCTCTGGCCGGCGGCCGGGTGAAGGCGCGCGGGCGGGTGCGGCTTCTCGAGCAGGCTGCGGCGCCGGCTGCCCCCACGATTGACTTCTCGCTGGTCGCCACGCACGTGTCGCTGGCCGAGGCGCTTGGCCAGGGGTTCGTCACCGGGACCGTGTCGTTGCGGGCCCGGGTGCGTGGCCTGCTGGATAACCTGGCCATCGCCGTCACGGCGCCGGCCGGCCAGCGGGTTCGCGTTCTGGGCGAGCCGTACCGCCTGCCGACCAGCGCGACGCTGCGTTTGGCGCACCAGCGCGTGTCGATATCGACGTTGCGCTTTGACGATGAAGCCAGGGTCCGCCGTGGCGACGCCGATCGTTACGTGGCCGCCGCGGGAACCATCGGTTTTGGCGGCGAGCTTGACCTGGACGTGACCATGTCCGGTTTCCCCTTCGGGGGCTTGCCCGCGCTGGCCGAAGCGGCGCTGCCGTTTTCCGGTCGTCTGTCCGGCAGCCTGCGCGTGCGCGGCCAGCCCGGCGAGCACGCCATCACCGGCGCCCTCACCGTCGACGGCGCGCTCTTTCAAGGCCGGCCCATCGGCGGCGGGCGCCTGGAGATAACGCCCAGACCACACGGCGCCATCCGCGCCCGCGGTCCTCTCATCGAGGGCGTGGCCCTCGACGGTGTGCTCGAACCAGGCACGCGCGGCCTGCGTGGTGAGGCGACGTTGACGCTCAGCGAGGTTCGCCTGGATCCGTTCCTGGCCGGCATTCCCGGTGAGCTCAGCGCCGCCGGGATCGTCTCCGGGCAGGTCGACGTGCGTCTGGCGGCTGGACAGCCCAGCGTCAACGCCCGCCTGACGCGTCTGACGCTGGCGGTGACCATTCCCTTTCTCGCCCCGGCGCCGCCGCCCGCCCCGACGCCGGCCGGGACCGCCGCCGCCGGCGCGCGCACCATCGCGCTCGAGGCGAGGGGCGACGTGTCTCTCTCCGTCAAGCAAGGCGATCTCCGATTGCTGCCGGCGCGATTCATCGGACCGGCTGGCGATCTGGAGATCAGCGCCGAACGTCGAGGGGGCGCCTCGCTAGGTCGCGTGAAGGGTCGGATCAGCCTCGCCGGTCTGGCGCCCCTGGCGGTGCGCTGGTTGGATCAACTGGTCGGTGACATCGACCTCGATCTGTCCGCGACCGCCGCCAGCGCCGACGCGCGGCCTGCCATCAGCGGGTTCATCGCTGTCGGCCAGCCGCTGTCCGTGCAGGTTTCCGGCTTGCCTGTCGCCGTGCGCGTTCCGCAGGGCCGGCTGGAGCTCACCGGCGCCGCGATGCGCACCGCCCATCTGTCGATCACGGCGGACGGCAGCCCGTTCGATGTCAGCGGCGTGGTTGCCCTGGTCGATCGCGGATCGCCGGCGCTGTCATTCGACGTCGCCGGGATGGTGCCGGCGTCATTGATCGGAAAGTTCGTTCCGCGCCGGGCCGGCCTGAACTTTTTCGGAGGCACGGCGCGGGTCAGCGCTCACGTCGACGGAACGGTGGCGCGGCCGCGCTGGCGCGGGCGCGTCGTGCCCGACGACCTGGTGCTGGCGGTGCCCGATCTGGGACCGGAGCGCCTGCGCATCAGGGGCGGAGAGCTCACCGTCGATCCGGACGCCATCGGCGTGCGCAACGTCGAGATCCGCCTGGGGACGGCGATTCGTGCCACGGTGGGGGCGTCGCGCGCCGGCGTCGTGAAGCTGTCCGAACTGCTTCCGCCGCGCGTCCGCTTTCTCAGCCTGCCCCTGGCCGGCACGGTGTCCGCGCTGGCCGTCCCCTCGGTCACCGTCGAGGAGGGGACCTTTGCCTTGACCCTGGCCGGCGATCCGGGCCGCCGGCTTCGACTGACGGGCGACCTGGATCTGCGCGCCGCCCGCGTTCGGTCCGGTGGGACCAGCGCCGGTCAGGGCGGCGCTCCCTCGGCGCTGTCCCGTGTCGATCTGGACGTGCACGTTCACTCGGGACCAGGCGCCCTCACGATCGAGGTGCCTCACGCGCCCGACGTGCGCGTGGGCGTCGATCTACAGGTGACGGGGTCGGCGGCCCATCCACAGCCGGCGGGCCGCGTGCGTCCCGCCGGCGCCTACAGCCACGTGGCCGTGTTCCTGTACCGGCTGTTTCACTGAGCCGCCTTATTCACATGGACGCGCCGTTGCCGGCGTTGATGACGTTGGGCGCGCAGCCGGCGGGGGGATCTTCACAGGCGCAGGTGGCGCAGCCGTTCGGTCCTTTGCGATAACCGAAGGGACACGCGATGCAGGCTCCCCCGATGGGACTGCAGGTGGCCGGTGCTCGGCAGGCGCAGGTGTCGCAGCCGTTGCTGCGGACGTAGCCGTCGGAGCAGAAGATGGCGCATCTGGCCAGCGGGCAGGAGATCGGATGGGTTCCTGAAGGGCAACTGTCATCCTTGCACGCGCAGAGCTGGCAGCCGTTCGCGTCGGTCTGGTAACCGTTCGGGCAGACCAGGTCGCAGGCGATCTTGGTGCCGCAGGTGGGGGGATTGCAGACGGGCGGATGCCAGCTGCACTTGTTGTCGACACTGCGCGTGCAGGCGGCGGGGGTGACGGTGCCCTGACACGCCGGATACGCGTAAGGCGGGGGCGGTGGACACTCGCTGGTGGTGCAAGGCGGCGGCGGGAGGCACTGACAGGTCGGGCAGCCGCTGGCGTCGGTGACGAACCCAAAGGGGCAGGCGATGTCGCAGGTGTGAGAACAGACGGGCCCGTCGCTGCCGGGCCGGACGTCGGTCACCGAGCCGCCGCTGCCGGAGCCACCGGTCCCCGTCAATCCACCGCTGCCGCCGCTGCCGCCCGCACCGCGGCCGCCCGTGCCGCTGCTGCCGCCACTGCCGCTGCCGCCGGTGCCGCCGTCGCCCGGCATGAGGGGCTCGACCGAGCCGCAGGCTGTTCCCAGAACCAACAAAGCAAGAATAGACGAGGTTTTTGCCGACATGGTGTCGTCCCTGTGCATTCAGCATGCCGCAGGATCAGCGTACATCGTCCGGAAAAACCGCGGTTTGTCGCCGGCCAGAGGCCTGAGCGTCGGCGCCCGCGGGCGCCCGGCCTCAGAAAAATGAGGGGATCCTTCCGTGACTGTCGGTCTCTTGCCTGGTGTTGCCTTCATGGGACGGCCCGTTCAGACTGCGCGGGCTTTGTCCGCCAGCCGGATCGCCTGCATCAACATCGACCTCGACGGGCTGTTGCACTATGCGGCCATTCACGGATTGCCGGCCGATGCGGTTCCCGCCCAGGCCGCAGACCTGGTCGATCGCGTGGCCATCGGACGATTCACGGAATTGTGCGAGGCGGGCGGGGTCAAGGGCACGCTGTTCGCCATCGGCGCCGATCTGGGGCAGCACGGGCGCGCCAGCCTGCGGACCGCGGCGGTGGCTGGCCACGAGATCGGCAACCACACCTTCGCCCACGACTATGCCCTGTCCCGGCAAAGCGCCGCTGACATCGCCGCCGACATCGCCCGCGGCGCCGACGAGATCGAAGCGGCCTGCGGCGTTCGCCCGCGCGGTTTTCGCGCGCCCGGTTACACCTTCACCGCCGCCATGTACGCGGCGCTGGTGGCGCAAGGTTACGCCTACGGGTCTTCGGTCTTTCCGGCGGCGCCCTACTATCTGGCCAAGGCCGCGGTGATGGGGGCGCTGGCGTTGAAAGGCACGCCCTCCCGATCGGTGCTGGATCGGCCGCGCGTGCTGACGGCGCCGCTTCTGCCGTACCGT
>DATLVT010000719.1:0-6592 GCA_035577105.1 Polyangia bacterium | reverse complement strand
TTTGGGCGACCTCCCAGCGCCGCCTCGTCGCCGGAGGGGGCGGCGGCGCAGGCGGCGCTGGAAGGATTCGTGCGCAGCGTGGCCAAGGAGATCGGGCGGCGCGGTTCAACCGCCCAGCTGGTCACCGTCGCGCCGGGCGCCGAGGGACGCGTCTCCGGACTGCTCCGTTTTCTGCTGTCGCCCCGCTCGGCCTTCGTCACCGGCCAGCCGATCACCGTCGACGCCCGCGCAGCGGCGCCGGCCGAACCGCCCGCGACCACCCGGGTGCTGGAGGGTAAGGTGGCGCTGGTGACCGGCGCGGCGCGCGGCATCGGCGAGTCGACAGCGCGTCTGCTGGCCGCAGAGGGCGCCCACGTTGTTTGCGTCGACCGCCCGGCCGACGCGGGCGCGGTCAGCCAGCTGGCCCGCACCATCGACGGTTCAGTGGTGCTGGCCGACATCACGGCGGCCGAAGCGCCAGCGGCCATCGTCTCTCATCTCGCCGAACGCTTCGGCGGCGTGGACATCGTCGTTCACAACGCCGGCATCACCCGCGACAAGACGCTGGGCCGCATGTCCGCCGACGCCTGGTCGTCCGTCATCGACGTCAACCTGGACGCCATCGTGCGCATCGACGCCGCCCTGGACGCCGCGCCGGCGGGACCAGCAGGGGCGGGCTCATGGCTGCGGCCGTTCGGGCGCGAGATCTGCCTGGCCTCCGTCGCCGGGATCGCCGGCAACGTCGGCCAATCCAACTACGCCGCCTCGAAGGCGGGCGTCGCGGCCTACGTGCGCCGGCGCGCCGCGGACCTGGCGACGCGCGGGATCACCGTCAACGCCGTCGCGCCCGGCTTCATCGAGACACGCCTGACCGCGGCCATTCCGCTGCTGATCCGCGAAGCGGGCCGGCGGCTCAGCGCGCTGGGGCAGGGGGGACTGCCCTCGGACGTGGGCGAGGTCATCACGTTCCTGGCTTCACCGGGCGCCGTCGGGATCACCGGCGCGCTGTTGCGGGTGTGTGGGGGGGCGCTGATCGGCGCCTGAGCGAAAGAGAAGGAGCAGGTCATGCCGTCAGGAACCGACAATCATGTCTTGAGCGGGCGACGGGCGGTCGTGGTGGGCGGTGTCCGGACGCCGTTCGTCAAGGCCTTCGCGGAATTTCTCAAGCTGGACACCATCGCGCTTGGCGCAGCGGCGGTGCGCGGTCTGCTCGCCCGATACCCGGTGCCCCGCGCCGAGATCGACGCGTTGATCTGGGGTGGCGTCGTTCTGCCCGGGCTGGCGCCCAACATCGGTCGGGAGATCGTCCTCGATACGCCTCTGGATCCCGGGGTCGAGGCGATGACGGTGACGCGCGCCTGCACATCGGGGCTGCAGGCGATCACCCTGGCCGCCGCGGCCATCGAGCGCGGCGAAGCCGACGTCGTGATCGCCGGGGGCTCGGATTCCACCAGCAACGCCGAGGTCAAGCTGCCGCAGAAGGTGGTGCACGCCGCTGCGCCGCTGATCTACGGCAAACCGACGCCGGCCGACATCCTGGGCGTGCTGGCCCAGATGTTTCCGCTGTCCGAGGTGTTGCCGCGCGTCCCCCGCATCGCCGAGCGCACGACCGGCAAGCTGATGGGCGAGTCCGCCGAGGAGATGGCGCGCCGAAACGAGATCCCGCGCGCCGCCCAGGACGAGCTGGCCGTGCTGTCTCATCAGCGCGCCGCCGCCGCTATCGCCAGCGGTCGCTTTGCCGCAGAGGTGGTCCCCGTCGAGGTGGGCGGCCGCTGGGTGCACACCGACACCATCGTTCGCGCCGACACCAGCGTCGAAAAGCTGAGCAAGCTGAAACCGGTCTTCGCCGCCGACGGCACGTTGACGGCCGGCAACTCCAGCCCGCTGACGGACGGGGCGGCCGCCGTGTTGCTGATGAGCGAGGACAAGGCCCGGGCCCTGGGCTTCAAGGCCCTGGCCCGGTTCGCCAGCTGGGCCTACGTCGGCGTCGATCCGGCGGATCAGTTGCTGATCGGTCCGGCCCTGGCCATGCCGCTGGCCCTGCAGCGCGCTGGTTACGATCTGGGCGACGTGGATCTCATCGACATGCACGAGGCCTTCGCCGCCCAGGTGCTGAGCGTCATCAAGGTGATGGCCAGCGACACTTTTGCCCGGCTGCGTCTGGGCCGCGAGAAAGCCGCTGGCCGCATTGACCTGGATCGCCTCAACGTTCATGGCGGGTCGCTGGCGCTGGGACATCCTTTCGCCGCGACCGGCGCGCGCATGGTGACGACGATGGCCAACGAGCTGGCCGCCACCGGAAAGCGCAGCGCGCTGCTGGGCATCTGCGCCGCGGGCGGCCTGGGCGCCGCCGCCGTGCTGGAGAACGCCGCGCGCTAAAAGACGGCGCGGCGTGGCCCCCGGTTCGCTATCGACCAGGATTCAATATGGTGATAATTTGTCTTCATGCGCCGGTGCCGGGGCAGATCAGGTCACCCGGCGGTCGGCCCCGACGGTCCGCGGCGTCGGAAAGCATCGTATCAATCGCAGCGCGAACGGCCGCGGATGACCCTTCCCGGAATGCTGGAGATCCGCTATCAGAAGGGCGGGGGTCTCTTCTTGTCCGTCACGCTCTTGCAGGGTTTACCCGGAACATCTGACTGCATCGACCTGGCCACCCGCCTTGGCGCCGGTCGGTCGGGCAGGGTGCACCCATGAGCGCGGCCTTGCAGATCGGAACGCCCACGCCGGCGGAGCTGAGGACGATCCACTCCCTGGTCGACATGCTGGACTTCAGCGTGGCGCGACACGCGGACCAGCCGTTGTTCTTGACCAAGGACAACGGGCGCTGGACGCCGATGACCTACGCCGCTTTCAAGCAACAGGTCAACGAGCTGCGCGGCGGGCTGGCCACGCTGGGCGTGGGACCGAGGGATCGCGTCGGCATCATCGCCAACAACTGCATCCCCTGGGCCGCGGCCGCTTATGCCACGTACGGGCTGGGCGCAGCGTTCGTCCCCATGTACGAGTCGCAGGCCGAGCGCGAGTGGGCGTTCATCGTGCGCGACGCGGGCATCAAGGTTCTGTTCGTGGCCAACGCCGACATCTACCGTCGCGTGTCCGAGTTCCCGCAGATGCTCAACTGCCTTGAGCACATTGTCCTGTTGCAGGGAACAGAAGCCAGTCTGACCTACCGATCACTGCTGGAGGCCGGGGCGCAGCGACCGATCGAGGCTGTGCACCCCGCGCCGCCCGCCACCGCCTGTCTGATGTACACCTCGGGGACCACCGGCGATCCCAAGGGCGTCATCCTCTCCCACGCCAACGTCCTGTCCAACGTGGGGGCCTTGCTGCACGTGATCCCGCTGTCGACCGAATATCGGACGCTGTCGTTCTTGCCGTGGGCCCACGCCTTCGGACACACCGTCGAGCTGCACCTGTTGATCGCCGTCGGCGCGTCGATGGGGATCGCGGAAAGCATCGAGGCCCTGGTGGCCAATTTTTCCGAGGTGCGCCCCACGGTGCTGATCGCCGTGCCGCGCGTGTTCGAGCGCGTGTACGCCGGGGTGCACGCGCTGGTGGCGCAGAAGATCGCGCCCTTGCGCTGGCTGTTTGAGCGCGGCAACCAGCTGTCTTCGCAGCGACGGCACGGCCAGCCGGTGTCGATCGGTGGGCGATTGACGCTGTGGTTGGCCGACAAGCTGCTGTTTGGGCGCATCCGGGCTCGCTTCGGCGGCCGGCTGCGATTTGCGGTGTCGGGCGCCGCGGCGCTGGCCGCCGAGGCTTCCGAGTTGATGGAGACGATCGGCATCTCCGTCTACGAAGGTTACGGCCTGACCGAGGCCAGCCCGGTGGTGGCGGCCAACGTGCCTGGTCGCCGCAAGGCGGGCAGCGTCGGCCGACCTTTGCCGGACGTGCGGGTCGAGATCGACACCACGGTCACCGACGATCCTCGCCACGGTGAGATCATCGTGCGCGGCCCCAACGTGATGGCCGGCTATCACAATCGCGAGGCCGAGACCCGGGCCGCCATCGACGGCGACCGCGGCCTGCGCACCGGCGATCTCGGGTACCTGGACGCGGACAACTACCTCTTCATCACCGGCCGTATCAAAGAGCAGTACAAGCTGACCAACGGCAAGTACGTGGCCCCGGCTCGACTGGAGGATCGATTGAAGCTGTCGCCTCACATCGCCAACGTGATGGTCTATGGCGACAACCGCCCCTTCAACGTCGCGCTGGTGGTGCCCAGCGCCGATTGCCTGGCCCGCCTGGGGCAGGGGCAGCTGGGCGAGGACGAGCTGCGGGGCCTCATCGGCGACGAGATCGAGCGGCTGTCGAAGGAGTTCAAGGGATTCGAACGGATTCGAGCCTTCGCCCTGCTTCGCGAGGACTTCACGCTGGCCAATCAGATGCTGACGCCGTCGCTGAAGCTGAAGCGTCGGCTGGTCCTGCAGCGCTGGGTCGGAGAGATTGACCGCCTCTATCGTGACGGTCCGTTCTCGGGCGGCGATCGCGCCATGCATTGATCGGCGCCCGGGGGCAGACGGCGCGATGGCCGCAGGCGGGCTTTCCCGCGCCGGCCTTACTTGGTCTTGCGCGTGATGGTGATGGTTCCGCTGACGTCCTTACCGATGGACGCCACCACCGACGGTCCGCTGATCAGGTTGACGAACTTGTTGCCAGTGTTCAGCGGCAGCGTCCCGGAGACCGTGCCGGTCGCCGAGGCGGGTCGGGAGGAGACCATGAGGTCGTTCATGATCGTGACAGCTCCGTCGCGCGACCTGGAGCGATCGCGGATCGTGGTCACCGCACCGGCCCCGGCGAAATTCAAGCTGACGTGGATCTGGGCGAACCTTTGAGGCTGCGGTCCCGTATCAGGATCGGTGGCCACGGCGATGACGCCGTCGAAGTGACCTTTGCTGAGATCGCCATTGACGCTGCCGTTCGCGTTGTCCAGGGCGCCGGTGAAGGTCAGGTCATCGCCGCTGCATGTGTCCACATACCGAATCGTCAGAAAGGCCGTGGATGATGGGCTGGGCGGGGAACCAGTGGTCTTGATGACCGTACTGTTCCACTGCACGTCGACAGCAGAATTGATTCCGGACGCGCAGACGGTCACATTGGAGGAAAAGGACGCCACGAGAGACTGGCCCTTGATCTTGACGACCTCGACGGTTTTGCCGGCCAGGGCCGGTCGGCCAAGAGCGATGACAAGCGCGAATGCCAGCAGCCAATGCGTTTTCCTCATGTGCGGACCTCCATCCATGTGAAGGGACTGATAAGTTTCTGTGGCTAAAAAACGTACCGCAAATTACATAAATGAACAAAAATCGTCAAGACTGGTTTTGCGCCGGTTCGGAAAAACGTGGCACGCCGTGCCGCTGTTCCGGCAGACGACGCCGGGCTGACGCGTGATGCGCGGGGACGTAAATGTTTGCGTCGTTCGGGGCCTGGGTTTCTTTCCCGCGCGGATGCGGGAGAATCGCCGAGCCTTCCCTTAGACTTGCCATGTGTCCCGACCCCCAAGCGCTGGATGACGGTGACCGCGTGATCGGACGCGTGATCAACAATTACGAGATCAAATCCGTGGTTGCCGAAGGCGGGATGGGGAAGGTCTACCTTGCCGAGCACCCCTTCATGGGTCGGCGCGCCGCCATCAAAATCCTGCGCGGCATGTACCTGGAAGACAAAGCGATGGTCACCCGCTTTGTTAACGAAGCGCGCGCCGCTAACGCCATCAACCACCCGAACATCGTGGAGATCATTGACGTCGGTTATCTGCCCGACGGCCCCCCCTACCTGATGATGGAGTTTCTGGAAGGCGAGACCCTGGGCATGCGGATGGCACGCGTGGGGCGGTTGTCGCCGGCGGAGTCGGTTCGCATCCTCGATCAGGCCGCGTCAGCGCTGGAGGCGGCCCACGCCGCCGGCATCGTCCACCGCGATCTCAAGCCCGACAACCTGTTCTTGATCCCCGAGGGTGGCAACCCGGGCGCCGAGCGGGTCAAGGTCGTCGACTTCGGCATCGCCAAGCTGGAGGGGCCGGGCATGGGCGAATCGGTGCGCACCACCGGTCTTGTTCTGGGAACGCCGAACTATATGTCGCCGGAGCAATGCCGCGGCACCGGCCTCGATCATCGGACGGACATCTACGCGCTGGGAGCCATTCTCTATCAGGCGCTGTGTGGCAAGCCTCCGTTCGTCGGTGAAGCTCAGATCGACGTGATGATGATGCACGTGGTGAAGATACCGACGGCGCCGCGCGAGCTGTTCCCGGACGTACCGGAGCACCTCGAGCAGATCGCGCTGCGTGCCCTGGCCAAGCGGCCCGAAGATCGATTCGCCTCGATGTCCGAACTGAGAGCGGCCCTGGCCGCCCAGACCTATTCGACGGGAACCTCCGGGGTCAGCCAGCCGGCCGGCGAGCGGCTGGTGGTCGAACCTTCGGCGTCCCGCGCCTTCGTGGATTCGCCCTCACGAAGGCGATGGGTGTGGGTATCGCTGGCCATCGCGGTCGGCATCGCCGTCGGATGGGTCGGAGCGTGGCGCCTGCGGGGCGAAGGGCGATCAATGCCATCCACGGCGGCGTCGAACCCCTCGCTGGAGCCGGGCGTGCCTTCGGCGCCGGCAG
>DATLVT010000718.1:0-18324 GCA_035577105.1 Polyangia bacterium | reverse complement strand
GGTTGGCCCCAGGATCAGATAAAGCGTCAGGTACTCCCACGGCAGATCTGCGGTGAGGCGCAGGGCCTGCTCGCGCAAGGTCAGGCGCGCCGGTCCCTGCGCCGACGCCCGCAACCGCCCGCCGGTGACGACGTCGATGGCGTCGCGAACGCGCGTCGAACAGTTGTCGAGGAAGTAGTCATATTTGTAATTTCGCTTCTCGGGACGGGCGTTCACTTCCAGCCGCTCGGCCAGCGCGGCCTTCTCGGCCGGCTCCAGCTCCAGCTCCTGCGCCTCCACCGATCGGTTCTCGTGCTGATAGGTGGCCAGCGTCCGGTCCAGCGACGAGACCGACAGCCAGTAGGTCAGTCGCCCCTTGATGAAATCCGGGATCAGGCGCGGCGAATCGAAGCGAAACGTCCCGAAGTTGTAGACCTTGCTGAGCTTGGTGGTGCGATCCTGAATCCAGATGGCGTTGTGCCCGAACTTGAAGAACGGGTGGTCGCCCGGCCCCATGGTCATGACGTAGACGGAAAGCTCGTCGCCGGGTTGCGCCTGGGCCTGGCCCGCCCCGGCGCCGGCGCCCAGCAGCAGAAAAGAAAACAGGGCGGCTGCAAGCAGGGCCGCCTGTGATCGTGTGCGGCCTCCGACTCTACGCCGCCAACCGGCCGGCTTCGCCATCAAGGAAAGCGTATCGCATCAACGAATCCGGCGCAGCACCGTCGCGAAGAATCCGTCGGTGTCGTTGACGTGCGGGTAAAGCCGCAGCACCTGGCCGTCGCCGCCGCCCAGCTGCTGCACGCGTTCGCGCCCCCAGATCTCCTTGATCGGCACGCGAACGAAGTCGTCGCGCTCGGCCAGGAATCTTTCGATGACCCGCTCGTTCTCGTCTTCCAGGACCGTGCACGTGGCGTAGATCAACCGCCCGCCCACGTTGCAGTATGGGGCGTAGGTCACCATCAGCGACACCTGGCGCGCTGGAAAGCCGGCCACCGCGTCTGGGGTCAGGCGCCAGCGCGCCTCGGGATTGCGGCGCAGCGTCCCCAGCCCCGAACAGGGAGCGTCGACCAGCACGCGATGAAACGACCCGACCGGAAGGTCCCTGGGAATGCCGTCGGGAAACGCCCGGGCCTCGACGCTGTTCAGCCCGGCGCGCCGCGCCCGCCGGCGCAGCTCTTCCAGCTTGCGCCCGTCCACGTCGACGGCCAGCAGGCGCCCCTTGCCGGCCATGATACTGCCCAGGGCCAGCGTCTTTCCCCCCGCGCCGGCGCAGGCATCCAGCACCCGCCCGCCCGGCGGTGGCGCCACCAGCTCGGCCACCAGCTGGCTGCCCTCGTCCATCACCTCGAACAGACCGTCGCGAAACGCCGAGAGCCCGAACGCGTTCACCCGCGTCTCCAGCACCAGCCCGTCCGGGGCCAGCACCGACGGGCGCGCGGTGACGTTCTCCTCGGCCAGACGGGCCACCAGCGCCTCGCGGCTGATGCGCAAGGTGTTGGCCCGCACCGCCATCGGCGCGCGATGATTCATGGCGTCGGCCATCGCCAGCGCCGTGTCCAGGCCCAGATCGGCGGTGAACCGCTCGATCATCCAGGTCGGGTACGACACCTTGACCGCCGCGCGCTCGAGATCCTTGCGATTCCCCAGGCCCGCGTCGTCGTCACCAGCGCGCGTCACGTCGATGCGGCCACGCACCAGGGCCAGCGCCTCGGCCTGCCCGACGTCGACCGCCACCAGCCCCTCGCGGATCTCGTGGATCAGCAGCTTCAGCTGGTCGCGCACCACCGGCGACAGCTCGCCGGCGGTGAAACGCTCGCCCGCCACGGCGCTCGCGCCCGCGCCACCACCGCCACCGCTCAGGCTCTCGGCGATGATGGCGTCGAGGCGCCGGTCCCAGCGAATGAGGCCGTACACCGCCTCGGAGATGCGCCGGCGATCGCCGCTGGGCAACTCGCGGTGGGCGCGGAAAGCACGTGCGAGGATGTCGGAGGCGAACCCCCACTCTGCGCGACACTCGCCCGCGATCTCCAGAGCCAGCGCCCGCGCGCCCGCGGACAGCCTCGGTTGTTTCGTTTGCAACACGGTCACCTGCTATTCTGGATCAGCATGCCTGAACAGACGCGCGCCGCCACCACCGCCTTCACCCCGTCCCCGCCCACGCTGCCCTCCGGCAAACCGAATCCATACGTCGTCGCGCTGGAGCAACTGGATCGCGCCGCCAAGGTCTGCAACCTGGATCCGACGGTGCGGGACATTCTTTCGCAGCCCAAAAACGAGATCATCATCAACTTTCCCGTCCGCATGGATAGCGGAGAGTACAAGATGTTCAAGGGCTACCGCGTCCAGCACAGCAACATACTCGGTCCCTACAAAGGCGGCATTCGATACCACGAGCTGGTGTCGCTGGACGAGGTGAAAGCGCTGGCGTCGTGGATGACGTACAAATGCGCGCTGCACGACATCCCGTTCGGTGGCGGCAAGGGCGGCATCAAGTTCATGCCGCGCATGCACTCGACGACCGAGCTGGAGCGCATCACCCGCCGCTTCACGCACTCTCTGGGCGCCAACATCGGCCCCGAATACGACATCCCGGCCCCCGACGTCGGCACCAACGGCCAGACCATGGTCTGGATGATGGACACGTACATGAACGTCGTCGGATTCACCGACAAGAACGCCAACCGGCGGGTGGTCACCGGCAAGACGCTGAACTCCGGCGGGTCGCACGGGCGCGAGGCCGCCACCGGACAGGGAATCGTCCACTGCATCACCGAATGGGCGCGCGACCGGCGCTTTGACCTCAACGGCGCCAGCTTCATCGTGCAGGGGTTCGGCAACGTCGGCTCGAACGCGGCGAAGATCCTGGCCCGCACAGGCGCCGCCCTGACCGCCGTCGGCGACTACAAGGGCTACATCGCCAACGGCGACGGCATCAACCCGTACAAGCTGTCCGAGTACGTCGTGCGCACCGGCTCCGTGGCCGGCTATCCCGGCAGCCGCGTCATCTCGCGCGAGGAATTCTTCGCCACCCAGGCCGACATCTTCATTCCGGCCGCGCTGGAGCTGGAGATCGGCGTCCCCGAAGCGCGCGCCCTGAACGTCAAGCTGATCGTCGAAGGCGCCAACGGCCCCACCGAGACCGCCGCCGAGCCCATCTTGCTGGGCAAGGGCATCGACCTCATCCCGGACATCCTGGCCAACTCGGGCGGCGTGGTGGTCAGTTACTATGAATGGCTGCAGAACAAGCGATCCGAGCGCTGGGAGCTGGAAGAGGTCGAGGAGCGCCTGGCCAAGCGCATGAAGCGCACGTATCTGGCCGTGACCGAATACGCCGCCCAGAAGCGCTGCGACTGGCGCCTGGCCGCCCTGGGCATCGCCCTCGAACGCATCGGCCGCGCCTACGCCGAGCGCGGCATCTTTCCCTAGCCAGCGAACCGCACTAGGGAATCACCACCCCGCAGTTCACGAACGCAAAGTTCGTGTCCAGGCGAAAGTTCGAACCGATGCTGTGTCGCTCGGCGTGAAACAGATCCATCGGGTAGACGTTCCCCGGCGAGATCCCCAGGTCGCCGGCCGCCTTGTCGAGATCGATGGTCCCGGTCTCGGGAAAGTGCAGGCCGCCAAGATCGATGGCCAGCTTGCCGTTGATGAAGACCCACAGATCGTCGTCGCCGGTGAAGGTGAACACCGCGCCGTTCTGATACTTGAACGTGGTGTGAAGCTCGGTGGTGAAGCCAAAGTTCTGATCCATCCCCAGGTCGTCCTTCCCCGAATACCCCCACCCCGCCGAGCCCAGCGGGAAGAAATGGTGGCTGTCGAAGGTGGCCACGCCGTTGGCGCCGGTCTGCAGCAGGAACTCGACCAGGAACGCCTTGTTCACGCCGTCGACGTTGCGGTACCACTGGTCGAACGCCGCCTTGCTGGTGGTCATCTGCCCCGACGGACACAGGGTCTTGTCGGTGGCGCCGGCCTCGCAGTGAGACGCATAGACCGGCTTCTTGTCGGCGCCCAGCGCCATCGCCACCAGACCCTTGGTCGGCCCGCGTCCTTCGAAGGACTCGAAGTCGGGATGGCCGCCCGGCTCCTTGACGCCCTTGAAATCGCGCACGACGCCCAGCACGGCATTGCACGTCGCCTGGCCACTGGCGCCGCCGCCCCCTCCGGGCGGCGTGTCGGAGGTGACCGGCGCGCCCAGCTTGTAACCACCCACCTCGGTCATGGTGAATCCGGTCGGCGCTGGAGGAGGCCCATCGCCCGAAGGGGCGCCCCCGCTGCCACCACCCCCGCCGCTGGAACCACCCCCGCCCGCGTCAGTCGACGACTTCACCCCCGCGGCACAACCCAACGTAAACACAACCAGAACTGCCAGACCACCGATCGGACGCACCAATAACATCGATCCCTCCAGCCACTGAGTGGCCGGAGGGACCCGTTTCCGTGTGTCAGGTGCGGGCGCCGCGCTGGCTAGGCGACGATTTCGGAGATGACGCCCAGCTTCCCAGACGGATCGCCGAAGTTGTCCACCAGCGCCCCGTTGGCCTGACGCACCCCGCAGGCGTTGATGATGGTGTTGAGCACCCGGTTGGCGAACCCGGGCGATTTGACGTGCAGCCCCGTCTTCAAGAACCCGCCCCCGCTGCCACCGATGATGTGCGGCACGTCGGTGCCGCTGTGGGGCGGACCGTCGGCGATGGAGTTGGTCCAGAGGTTGACGCTGGAATCAAGCAGCGTCCCGCCCGTCGGCAACGGGTAAGCCGACAGCCGATCGAGGAGGTGCTTGAAGTACCGGGCGTGAATCCGATCGATCTCGTGGTGCAGATCGATGGCGTTGGTGATCTTCGAACCGTTGTCGCCGTCGCTCATCACCCGGTGAGAGATGAAGTGATAGGGCGGGGCCTGGACGCCATTGATGGTGTACATCGTGTGGTCGTTGCAGCCGCCCACCTGCAGCGTCGCCGTGCGCGCCCGATCGGTAGCGAAGGCGAAGGCCACCAGGTCCAGCATCATGTTCACCACCTTCTCCATGTTGGCGTCGGTGGTGTGCGTGCCGTTGACCGCCATCATGCCGGCCGTGTCGACCATCGGCCCCAGCGTGGTGGTCATGTTCATTTCCATCTCGCGCACGCTGGTCAGGTGCTGATCCAGGCGATCGTGGTCGGCCTTGCTCAGGTCGGTGCGGGCCAGAAGATCGCGGAGGTCGGAACGGACCAGATCGTTGACGGACAGCCGCCGGGCGGCGATCTTCGCGAACAGGGCCGGGTCGCTCTGCGACATCCCCGACAACCCGGACAGCCGCTGGTACACGTTCCAGGGGTTGTTGTCGCCGATCCGCAGCTTGCCGCCGGTCGAGAACGACATGGCGTCGTCGCGGTACGTCCCCTTCTTGCCTGCATACAGCGTCAGCGGCTCCTGGCCCGGCGCCATGTTGCGCGCGATGAAGAAGTCCGCCGATTCGCTCACCGGCATCTGGCGGGGACTGGCCCCGGTCACCGCAGCGGCTGCGGCGACGGCCACCGGACCGCCGTCGTGGTTGCTCGAGAACTTGAAGTTCTGGTTGCGCAGGAAGATCAGCTTGGACGCATAGTCCTTCAGCTCGGTGGTGGTCTGGCCGTCCACCATCGTCGTGGGATCGATCGCGCCCAGGGCCTTGGGCCAGAACAGATCGGGATCGCCGCCGTGGCCCTGGATCGATCCGTTCTGCTGCATCATGATCGCCGAGTAGATCTTGGCCGGCGCGGCCGCGGCGCGCGCCCCGCGCGGTTGAAACATGTCCAGAGCTGGCAGCCCCAGCACTGCCCCGCCCATGCCCCTCAGGAATCGCCGGCGACCGATGTGCTTTTTCAACATGTGCATACTCCTTATGGCAACCGCGTGAGGAAGGCGTCGGTCGCCACCAGCTCCAGCATCAGGTCTTTGACGGACGTGTTGTTCTTCGATCGCAGGCCGGCCTGCGAGATCAGGTTGCGATCGGCGTCGCCGTCACCGGTGTCACGTCCGTAGAGATATTCAATCAGGTGCTCGGAGTAGCACTCGTGCGCCTGCTTGCTGTCAGCCATCTTCTTGATCAGGCTGACCGCCCCGTCGAAGGTGAACGACTGGCCGTCCAGGTTGTACGTCCCTGACGCGTCCAGCGGCTGGCCATTGCTCTCCATGGTGCGGTACTCGCCATAGCCGCCCAGCTTCTCGAACGCGTCGCCCAGCGGATTGATGACAGCGGTGTGGCAGCTGTTGCACGGCGGGTTCATGGTCAGCTCGTCGACACGCTTCCGGTTGGTCGAGGTCGGGCCGATGGCAGGCAGCTCCGGAAAAACCATGTTGGGCGGCGGCGCCAGCGGCAGGCACAGCACGTCGCGCACGATGTGGACGCCGCGAATGATGATGTTGGGCGTGTCCGCGACCGCGTTGGCGGTCAGGAAACCCAGCTGGGTCAAGATGCCGGCGCGCTGGGTCGCATCCAGATTGACCTTCACGAAGGGATCGGGCTGTCCGTTCGCCGGCGTGGTGGCCGGCAGTCCGTACAGCTTGGACACCCGGCTGTTGGCGAAGGTGTACGGCGCGGTCAACAGCTCTGTCAGCCCGCGGCCTTGACCGAAGATGACGTTGTCGACCAGCGACAGGGCTTCTTGCCTGAGGTCGGCCCCCACGCCTTGCGCCAGCAGCGGCGCCGCCTTCACGTCACGCGAGATGGAATCGAAATCCCGCATGTGCATCAGCTGGGAATGAAAGTCGGCGACCACCTTCTGCGCGGCCGGCGTGCCGATGAGCCGCGTGGCCTCGGCGACCACGCCGTCCCGGCTGGTCAGCTTCTTGGCGTCGGCGGCGGCCATCAGGGCGTCGTCCGGCATCGAGTTGGTCAGGCCGTAGGACAGACGCGAGGCGATCTCGTAGTTGCTGAGAGGAATCTTCCCGGCCACCACGGTGTCGCTGATCTCGGCCCGGTAGAGAAAATTGGGCGACTGCAGGAAGGCGCTGAGCACCAATTCGACGCCGTCCGCGAAGGCGTCGCTGGTTCCGAACAGGGTGGCGCCCTTGGCGAACAGAGTCTGATAGCGGGTCACCTCGGCGTCGGTCAGCGGGCGGCGGAAGGCGCGCGCGCCGAACGTCTTGATGAACGCCGTCACCTTGCCCGCGGCGTCGGTGGGCGTGGCCGGGGTGATGGCGGCCAGCAGGGCCGGGGTGCGGGCCACCTTGTTGGCCAGGGTCTCGGCGGCGCCCTGATAGTCTTCACGCAGGTCCTGGCTGACGGTCAACACGCTGCCGTTGTTGTCGAAAGCGCTTTGCAGGGGCTCGGCCACGAAGGTGCCGGACAGTCCCGGCAGGGCCGGTAATCGCAGCAGATCGCGCGCGGTGTTTTCCCACTGCTGGTGGGTCAAGCGCGGGAAGCGGGTGCTGTCCGAGGGGACGCTGACGATGGGGCCGCTGGCGGTGACCGGAATATCACCAGGCTTGGTGATGGGGCCACCCCCGCCACCGGGGTTATTGCCGGCACCGCCGCCTGGTTGACCGGGACCGGGGTCGCCGACCGAACCGATGCAGGACGACAGCAGCAAGCAAAGCGACAACCCCGCTGCTACACGTCCGGGCAGAAATGCGTGAACTGCGCGCATGGGGACCACCTATCGCAATGAGAATTCGGTCCGACCCGGTCTCAGACAGCAGCTCGACCCCATGGGACCACAACCACCAATCGCCATAGCTGCCTGCCTACTAAAAGTAGTGTGTCGGTCCACCAATCGATCAAGCCGGTCAGACCGCCCCCTATAATGAGTGCAATCGGGGCCCGACATCAATGGGCCATGCTAGCGTGGGACTGCCGTGGCCAAGGGGCAGAACGCAGACCCGGGATATCAATCAGTTATCAGCACCCAGGCGGCGGTGAATCAACGCACCGATGCCAACGCGGAGCGCTATGCCGCCCATCGGCGGCGCCTGATGGGCGAACTGTTAGAAATTGCTCCCGTTGGCGCCACCGGAAAGCTGTGCTTGCTGGGCGCCGGAAACTGCAACGACGTCGACCTGGCGGTCCTGGCCCAGCGTTTCGCGGAGATTCACCTGGTCGACCTGGACGCCGCCGCGCTGGGGCGCGCCTGCGCCCGCCAGACCGCCGAAGTGCGGGGGCGGTTGCACCAGCATGCGCCCGTCGACGTGGGTGGTCTGCTGCAGGCAGCGGAGGGATGGCGCAAGAAACCACCGACGCTGGCGCAGGTGGAGGCGACCATTCCCGTTGCCGTCGACAAGATCGGTGGCGCCTTGCCGGGTGGGTTCGACGTGGTGGCCTCGTGCTGCGTGATGACCCAGATCGGCCACGGCATCACCACCATCCTGGGGCCGCAACATCCGGCCCTGGGTGACGCGCACCAGGCGGCGGCGGTCGTCCATCTGCGTAGCCTGGCCGCGATCCTGACCGCGGGAGGCCACGCCCTTGTGGTCACCGATCTGGTGTCCAGTGAGACCTATCCTCTGGAAGAGCTGGCGCCGGGGAGGGACCTCAAGGAGCTGGTCGCTGAGCTGGTTCGCCAGGGAAATTACTTCAAGGGCGTCAATCCGGTCGGGCTGACGCGGCTCTTGCGCCGCGACCCGATCTTGTCGCGACGCGTGGTGAACACCCGACCGATCGAACCGTGGCTCTGGCGGGCGGTCCAGGCCCGGACCTTCCTGGTGAATGGCTTCCTGTTCCAGCGGTCAGCGGCGGACTGAGTCCTGCCGCCAGCCAAGGCTTGACAAGCCATTCGCGCGGCTGATAAGTCTACTTAGTATATAGACAATGCAGACTGTTTCCATGAAAGCCCGCTATGCCCTGCGGGCCCTCTACGCTCTGGCGGCCGACGAGGCCCGGTCGCCCGTGCTGATCGCCGACCTGGCGGAGCGCGAGCGCATCCCGCGCAAGTTCCTCGAGGCGATCCTGCTCGAGCTGCGCAACGCCGGCATCCTGCAAAGCAAGAAGGGCAAGGGCGGCGGGTATGCCCTTGCGCGGCCGGCGGCGGCCATCACCATTGGCCAGGTCATGCGGGCCATCGACGGGCCGCTGGCCCCCATCCCGTGCGTCAGCGAGCGCGCCTACGTCCGCTGCGAGGAATGCCCGAACGAGGAGTCGTGCGGCACGCGCCTGGTGATGAAGGAAGTGCGCGACGCCATCGCCAAGGTTCTGGACGGAACAACGCTGGCTGACGTTCAACAACGAGTGGTCAGCGCGGGCCTGAAGGCGGCCACCTCTGTGGCCTACAGCATCTAGGGGAGAGATCGCGATGAGCTGTCAAAGCTGATTCGAAATTCCACAGCGGTTTCACCCCTTCATCAGGAGCATTTCATGTCCAGGCACAATTCTTCGCGATCCTATTTGATCCTGTCGCTGGCCGCCGGTGCAGCGATGGCTGGCCTCATCGCCACTGCGCCGTCGCGCATCGCCCGGGCCGACACAACACTGCTGAACGCCTCGTACGATCCGACGCGCGAGCTGTACCAGGAGATCAACCCCGCCTTCGCCAAAGATTACCAAGCCAAGTCGGGACAGAAGCTGACCATCAACCAATCGCACGGCGGCTCCGGCAAGCAGGCGCGGTCGGTGATCGACGGGCTGGACGCCGACGTGGTGACGCTGGCCCTGGCCTATGACATCGACGCCATCGTCGAAAAATCCGGGCGCATCGCCAAGGGCTGGCAGAACCGCCTGCCCAACAACGCCACGCCGTTTGCGTCGACCGTGGTCTTCGTCGTGCGCAAGGGGAACCCCCGCAACATCAAGGGATGGGAGGACCTGGTCAAGCCGGGAACGGTGGTGGTGACGGCCAACCCCAAGACGTCGGGCGGGGCGCGCTGGAACTATCTGGCGGCGTGGGGTGCGGCGTTGCAGGCGAACAACAACGACCAGGGCAAGGCCAAGGACTTCGTCAAGGCGCTGTACAAGAACGTCCCGGTGCTGGACTCGGGCGCGCGCGGCTCGACGATCACGTTTTCCCAGCGCGGAATCGGCCACGTCCTGCTGGCCTGGGAGAACGAGGCCTACCTGCTGGTCAACGAGCTGGGCAAGGACAAGTACGAGGTGGTGACACCGCCCGTCAGCGTGCTGGCCGAACCGCCGGTGGCCGTGGTCGATCGGAACGTCGACAAGCACGGCACGCGCGCCGCGGCCGAGGCCTACCTGAAGTTCCTGTTCACCGACACCGCCCAGGAGATCGGCGCCAAGCACCACTATCGTCCCACGACCGAGGCGGTGTTTCGCAAGCACGCCGGCGAGTTCGCCAGGACCAAGCTCTTCACCGTCGATCAGGTCTTCGGGGGATGGCAGGCCGCGCACAAGGCGCACTTCGCCGACGGGGCGATCTTTGATCAGATCTACCAGCCCGGCACCTAGCGGTGAGCTGGCCCGCTCATGTCGTCATTTGATCCGGGGTCCGCTTCCGTTGTAGTGGGCAGCGTGGCGCCGAGAACACCTGCCCGGAAGAG
This sequence comes from Polyangia bacterium, assembly GCA_035577105.1. Classification (GTDB taxonomy): domain Bacteria; phylum Myxococcota_A; class Polyangia; order Fen-1088; family Fen-1088; genus DATKEU01. The sequence goes on along the minus strand of DATLVT010000718.1, from coordinate 7,902 downwards.
AAGCCCAAGCCGCGGCTCGCTGCCCGGTTTTGGCCTCTCGTTCGGCGTCACGCTGACCTACCTGGCGCTGATCGTCCTCATCCCGCTGGCCGGTCTGGCCTGGAAGACGACGTCGCTGTCGGGGCGCGAGCTGGTGGACGCGATCCTGTCGCCACGCGCGCTGGCGGCGTATCGGCTCAGCTTTGGGGCGGCGGCGGTGGCGGCCGGGGTGAACGCCGCGTTCGGGCTGATGCTGGCCTGGGTGCTGGCGCGCTATCAGTTCCCCGGCCACGGCCTCATCGACGCCATGGTTGATCTGCCGTTTGCGCTGCCCACCGCGGTGGCCGGGATCGCCCTGACGTCACTGTTCACCGAAAACGGGTGGCTGGGGCGCTGGCTGGAACCACTGGGGATCAAGGTCGCCTTCGCTCCGGCCGGGATCGCCGTGGCGATGACGTTCGTGGGGCTGCCCTTCGTGGTCAGGGCGGTGCAGCCGATCTTGATCGACATCGATCCCAACATGGAAGAGGTGGCGGCCACGCTGGGCGCGTCGCGGCTGGAGACCTTTCGGCGCGTGATGCTGCCGGCGGTGACGCCGGCGTTGGTCACCGGGTTCACCCTGGCATTTGCCCGCGCCGTCGGCGAATACGGTTCGATCGTCTTCATCTCGGGCAACATGCCGATGCGCACGGAGATCGTCCCGCTGCTGATCGTCACCAAGCTGGAGCAATACGATTACGCGGGGGCCACCGCCATCGCGCTGTTCATGCTGGTGGTGTCATTCGCGCTGCTCCTGATGATCAACATCCTGCAAGGGATCGTTCAGCGCCGCGGGGGGCGGGTCTAGACGTGGCCGGGGCGCTGCCCTCTGCGTCCGTTGCGGCGGCGGCGACGGTCAGACGGCCCACCGGGCCCGCGGCCCTGGCGCTGCGCGATCCGCCCTGGCTGCGCTGGCTGCTGATCGGCGCCAGCCTGCTGTTTCTGGGCATCTTCGTGGCGCTGCCGCTGCTGTCGGTCTTCGTCGAGGCGCTGGCCAAGGGCTGGCGAGCGTACGGCGCGGCGATCTTCGATCCCGAGACGCGCTCGGCGATCCGCCTGACGCTGCTGACGGCGGGCATCTCGGTGCCCCTGAACGTGGTGTTCGGAATCGCCGCCGCCTGGCTGATCTCCAAGTATCGGTTCGCCGGCAAGAGCGCCCTGGTGACGTTGATCGACCTGCCCTTCAGCGTGTCGCCGGTGATCGCGGGCCTGATCTTCGTGCTGCTGCTGGGGTCGCGCGGCGTTCTGGGTCCCTGGCTGGAGGCGCACAACATCCACATCATCTTCGCCGTCCCGGGGATCATCCTGGCCACCACGTTCGTGACCTTTCCGTTCGTGGCGCGCGAGGTGCTGCCGGTCATGCAGGACCTGGGCAGCGACGAGGAAGAGGTGGCGCTGACGTTGGGGGCCAGCGGCTGGCAGATCCTGTTCCGCGTGACCCTCCCCAAGGTCCGCTGGGGGCTGCTGTACGGCGTGGTGCTGTGCAACGCCCGGGCGATGGGCGAGTTCGGCGCCGTGTCGGTCGTGTCGGGGCACATTCGCGGGCAGACCAACACGCTGCCGCTGCACGTGGAGATCCTGTACAACGAGTACAACCTGGCGGGGGCCTTCGCGGCGGCGTCGATCCTGACCTTGCTTGCGCTGGGGACGCTGGGGGCCAAAAAACTGGTCGAGTCCAAGCAGACCCACGGGTAGTACAATTTGCCGGCGATGATCTACCCGGGGGTGGCGGCGACGATCGGACGGACACCGCTGGTCGAGCTGCGACGGATCGGGGGTGACCTGGGCGTCCGGCTGCTGGCCAAGCTGGAGTCCCGCAACCCGGGCGGCAGCGTCAAGGACCGCATCGCCGCGGCGATGGTCGAGGACGCCGAGCGCCGCGGCCTGCTGGGCCCGGGCGGCACCATCATCGAGGCCACCAGCGGCAACACCGGCATCGCCCTGGCTTTCGTGGCGGCGACCAAGGGCTATCCGTTGATCGTCACCATGCCCGAGCGGATGTCCAAGGAAAGGATGTCGCTGCTGCGGTATCTGGGTGCCTCGGTGACGCTGACGCCGGGCACGCTGATGCGCGAGGCGGTCGACCGCGCCGAGGAGCTGCGCCGCCAGACGCCCGGCGCGGTGGCGCTGGATCAGTTTCGCAACCTGGCCAACGCCCAGGCGCACCGGCAGTCGACGGGCCCGGAGATCTGGTCCGACAGCGACGGCACCGTCGACGTCTTCATCAGCGGCGTCGGCACCGGCGGCACCATCACCGGCGTGGGCGAGGTCCTGAAGGGCCACAAGCCGGCGGTGCGCATCGTGGCGGTCGAACCGGCCAACGCGGCGGTGCTGTCGGGCCGCAAACCCAGCAATCATCTGATCCAGGGCATCGGGGCCGGTTTCATCCCGCCGCTCTTGAACCGCGCGGTCATCGATGAGGTCGTCCCTGTCTCTGACGAGGAGGCGTTCGCCCATGCCCGGCGACTGGCGCGCGAGGAGGGGATCTCGGCCGGGATCTCGTCGGGGGCCACGCTGGCCGCTGCCCTGCGCATCGCCGAGCGTCCCCAGAGCAAAGGGCAAACCATCGTTTTCATGGTGGGAGACGGCGGCGAGCGGTATACGAGCGGCCCGCTGGTCAATGAGTTGCTGGGACCAAGCGGCTAGGAGCTCGTCGCGGAGGTTCGGAAGCCGTCCGAGGGTTCTGAGCTGGGAGACGTGGCGGTCGTTTGGCCGCCGTTTTGCGTGTCGCACAAAGCGCACATGCGTGGTTTGCCGACACCTGATCACAAATAGTGAGCCTTTGGTCCGGGAAGTTGGGGTGTCGCCCTTGAAAAACCGTTGAGGCGTCTTACTGTTTGTCGCGCATGTCCCCGCTGCAGACCGTCTCTCTGCAAGGCACGCGCGCACTGCTGGTGGAGGACGATGCAGCCATCCGCGACATCCTGGAGCAGATGCTGTCGGAGGAGGGGCTGCAGCTGGCGTCGTTTCGAAACGGCCAGGACGCCCTGTCACACCTGCGGGTCTCATCGCCACCCGACGTGATCCTGCTGGATCTGATGATGCCGGTGATGGACGGCTGGCAGTTTCGGGTCGAGCAAAAGAAGGACCCGCTGCTGGCCGGGATACCGGTGGTGGCCATGTCCGCCGACGGCAGCGCCAAGGCGCAGGCCATCGACGCCGACGCCTACGTGAAAAAGCCGATCGATTTCAGCGACCTGCTGGCGCGGATCGTGTCGGTGATCCAGGGGGCGCGCCACCGGCGGCTGGCGGTGGCCAATCGGCTGGCTGCGCTGGGGACGCTGGCGGCGGGGATCGCCCACGAGGTGAACAATCCGCTGACGTACGTGATGGCGAATCTGCAGTATCTCATCGAGACGCTGCCGTCGCTGATGGGACCGCACAGCAAGGAGCCCTGCGAGATCCTGGTCGACACCCTGAACGGCACGCGGCGCATCGCCAAGATCATGAACCAGACGCAGCTGGTGGCGCCCACGCGCGTGGAAGACGCCACGGCCGTCATCGACGTGCGCACCGCCCTGGAGGCGTCGATGTTTCTGCTGCAGGGACAGATTCGACACCAGGCCATGCTGACAACCGATCTGGAGGGCCGTCCCAAGGTCAGGGGCGACCGGGGCATGCTGGAGCAGGTGTTCACAAACCTGCTGCTGAACGCCGTCCAATCGATCCCGGAAGGAAATGCCCGGCAACAGCAGATCCGGGTGGCGATGCGGTCGGTGCCGCAGGGGCGCGTGCTGGTCGAGATCACCGACACCGGGGCCGGCATTCCGACGGAGCTGCACGAGCGGATCTTTCAACCGTTTTTCACGACCAAGCCGGTGGGACAAGGAACAGGGCTGGGCCTGTCGGTGTGTCAGGGGATCGTGGCGGCCATGGGGGGCGAGATCTCGTTTGACAGCGAGGTGGGCCGCGGCAGCACGTTCCGCGTGGTGTTGCCGACGGTGGCCTATGCGGACGCCGGTGAACCGGCCGTGGTGCTGCGCACGCCCACGCCGACGCCACGACGAATGCCGGGGGGCGGTAACCGCGTCTTGGTCGTCGACGACGAACCGCTGATGCTGCGCGCCCTGCGCTATATCCTGGGGCGCGAGTACGAGGTGACCTACGTGCGCGGCGCCCTGATGGCCAAGGACCTCCTGGAGACCGGGGCGCAGTTCGACGTGATCCTGTGCGACCTCATGCTGGAGGAAATGACGGGCATGGCCCTGCTGCGCGCGCTGGAGGAGAGCCATCCGGAACTGGCCCGAAGGATGATCTTCATGACCAGCGGCGCCTATACGCCGCAGGCCCGCGAGTTCGTGGAGAGCCACAAGCGCCCGATCATCAACAAGCCGTTCGATCGCGAGCAGCTGATCGCGGCGATATCGGCGTCGGGGGCCACCGTCCCCACCCGCCCGGCCGCGTGACGATGGCCGAGATGGCCGATAGACGGCGCCTCCTTTAAGCTCTTGATACGGTGACTCGGCCCCGGCAGCAGTTGCTGATTCTGTACCTGGCGAACTCGGACCTGGGCAGTCCGGTCGGAGCCTGGTCGTTCTATGACGGCGCCGGCAACAAGACGGGCATGTCGGGAGACAGCGCCACCCCACCCTACCCGACGGGGCTGGCCGCCATGCAGGACGGCTGGCGGGTGATCCAGCTGGCGACGTTGCGGCCGGCGCAGCCCGGCCACGAACACGAGACGTCGTACCTGAAGTTCGAGGTGGTCCTGGAAAAGCTGGTCGAGACGGCAGGGGCGCCATGACGGCGGCCCTGACCGGGGCGGCCGCGGCGGCGTCGTCTTCGATCGCGGCGCGCCCGCTGTTGACGTCGGTGCAGATGGCGCATTTCGTGGCGCGCGGGTTCCTGCGGTTCGATGGCATCGTGCCCCACCCGCTGTGCGCCGAGGCGCTGCGCGAGATCGAGAACAACGCCCGCCCCGGCAGCTATGGCGTCAAGCACGGCGACGCCCGCGCGCGGTTGGCTGGTCAGCCCCTGGACGACGTGTGGAACGATCCGGGCGGCATCGCGGCGGTGATGCGGCTGCCGGCCATTCGCGGCGTCGTTCACAGCCTGATCGGGCCGGGCGCCCTTTACGACCACCACCACGCCCACACGGTCGAGGCGCAGCACCGCTGGAGCCAGCCCTGGCACGCCGACGCCATCATCGATCCGCGCGCGGCCTTCGACATCCAGCTTTTCTTTTTCTTTCACGATACGCCCCGCGAGATGGGGGGGACGATGATCCTCCCGGGCAGCCATCTGCGCCGCGTGCACGAATCGGACATCGCCCGTTACCAGAACTTCCTGGGCCAGCTGCCCATGGTGTGCCAGGCGGGGACCTTGCTGGTCTGTCATCACGGCATGTGGCACTGCGGCCAGCCCAACTTCACCCGGGCGCGGCGCCACATGCTGAAGTTGCGCCTCAATCCCAGCGTGCCGCAACGGCTGACCTGGGACGCCACCGATCGCGAGGCACCAGAGGTGCGCGACCTGCTGACCACGCCCGAACCCTGGCACGGCAACGAGGGGCGCCTGGAGATCGTCAACCGGCTCCGTCTGTGGCGACGGCTGACCGGCGACGACAGCTTTGACGCTGACTACTGGCTGACGCGGTTGGAGCTGCCGCGCGGGTAGCTTTCGCCCTCGCGCGCGGTCAGCAGGGCGGGCGGCAGCAGCGGGACGAAGAGGATCACCGCGGCGGTGAAGGCGGTGTTGATCCAGACCAGATTCGCGAAGCCGACGTGGACGCGGCCGTAAAGGTAGGCGCCGAACGGCTCCGAGACGGCCAGCGAGGCCAGGTTCTGGGCGCTCAGGATCAGCGAATAGCCGAAGCTCTCGCTGCCGCCGGGGATGGCCCGCGCCGCCAGGTCGTAAAACGGCAGCAGGGCCAGCGTCCCCATCACCGCCGAGGCCAGCGTGATGACCACGGCCGAGCCGAAACCGTTGTAACGGACATACAAGGCGGTGCTGACCACGTTGAGGGCGATGCCGGCCAGTAACAGGGCGCGCAGCCGAAAGCGGTGGCAGAGGCGCGCGTAGATCACGGCGCCGACCAGGGCCCCGGCGCCGCCCAGGAGCTGCATCAGGCCCATGGTCCCCGGATCGAACTTCAGGGCGTCCTGCTGGCGATAGAAGAGCGCCGTCTGAAATCCGGGCGGCAGGTAGGCGATGAAGATGAAGACCAGCACCAGCCACAGGGCCCGCGACCGCACGGCGATCCCCACCGGCCGCCAGGCCTGAGCCCAGCCGGCGCGAGCGGCGACCGTTGGTTCGCGCCCGCAGGCCAGCGCCAGAGGAATCAGCGGAAAGACCACGACGGCACCGGCGGCCGCCGTCCAGCCGAAGGCACGCACGGCCAGCCACCCACCCAGCGGACCGGCCACCAGCGCCATCACGCCGTCGATGGCCAGCCGCAGGCCGCTCAGGCGGCCGGTGGCGCCGTGGCGATGGCCGACCTCGATGAGCAGGCCGCCCACCGCCGCGCTGATGATCACCAGCGCCACGTTCAGCGCGGTCACCGTCGCCAGCAGCGCGGCGTACGACCGAGGCACGATGGCCAGCGCGGCCCAGAGCGCGGTGGCCGCCGCGCCGCCCAGGACCAGGTACCAGCGCCGGCGCGCCCCCCACAGCGGAACGCTGTCGCACAGGAGCCCGGCCAGCGGTTTGATGTACCAGGCCAGCGTGCCGACCGCCCAGAACGCCGCCACGTCCTGCGGCGGCAGGCCAAGCTGGTTCTTGAGGTAAAGGCCCAGCGGCAATCGCGCCAGCATCCCCGGCCAGCCGAGCCCGGTGACCAGCAGGCCGGCCGTGATGACGGCGACCGCGCGCCGAAATCCCGCCGTGGCGGCGCCGCTGCCCGGAGGACCGACCCCGCCCGCGCCGACGACGGACATGACTCATGCTAGATCGATGGCGTGAAGATCGCGACCTGGAACGTGAACGGCATTCGCGCCCGGCAGGTGCAGCTGGAGGACTGGATCAAGAGCGAACGCCCCGACGTCATCTGCCTGCAAGAGATCAAGGCGGCGCCCGAGCAGATCCCGGAGTCGCTGGTCTCCATCGATGGGTACTGGTGCTACTGGCACGGCGGCAAGGGGTACTCGGGCGTGGGGCTGCATGTCCGCAAGGACGTGGTCGGCGACTGTCCCAAATTTTTTCACCCCGATTTCGATCACGAACATCGCGTGGTGGCCGCCGCCGTGAACGGCCTGACGGTGACGTCAGTCTATGTCCCGAACGGCGGCAAGGATTTTGCGGCCAAGATGAAGTTCTTCGGCGCGCTGGAGGGATACGCGGCGGCCATGCAGGGCGCCGGCACGCCGCTGGTGATCTGCGGCGACATCAACATCGCCCACACCGACCTGGACGTGCACCCCAAGGAACGAAAGGCAAACGCCATCGGCCAGCTCCCCGAAGAGCGGGCAGCGTTTGACCGCCTGCTGGGGCACGGCCTGCGCGACGTGGGGCGGGCGTTGCACCCCGACGATCCCGATTTTTTCACCTGGTGGGCGCCGTGGCGGAACCTGCGGCAGCGAAACATCGGCTGGCGCATCGACTACATCCTGGCCAGCAATGCCGTCGCGGGGCGGGCGACCGCGTGCGCGTCGTACCGCGAGGTCGGGACGAGCGATCACGCGCCGCTGGTGATGACGGTCGACTGGCCGTAGGCGGCACTGAGCGCACCGGCGAGGTTGTAGAGACAGCACAGGGCGGCTGTACGTGAGGTGAGGCTCCATTCGCTTCGTCGTGGGGGCGGGAGCGGTGGGGTTCCCTGCCGTGCTTGTATATCTCTGGCGGACAGGATTGTGATGGGGGAGGTGGTAGTCCGGAAGAGGGTCGCCGTGCCGTGCTGGAGGCAAAGTCCTCGTGTTTGAGAGCGGCGCCCTCGACCGGTGTCCAAGG
>DATLVT010000717.1:0-4478 GCA_035577105.1 Polyangia bacterium | reverse complement strand
GCGCGCGAAGAGCCGTGACGGCAAGCTGCAGGTCGAGCTGGCGCAGCTGCGCTACCGGCTGCCGCGGCTGCACGAGAAGAACACGATGATGAGCCGGTTGACCGGCGGCATCGGCGGGCGCGGCCCGGGCGAGACCAAGCTGGAGGAGAACCGCCGCCGGGCGCGCGAGCGCATCAACCGCCTGGAACGGGAGATCGGCCGGTTCAGCGCGCAGCGCGCGGGGCGGCGGGCCCAGCGCGGGCGGCGCGGCCTGCCGGTGGTGGCCATCGTCGGTTACACCAACGCCGGCAAGTCGACGCTGCTGAACACGTTGACCGCCAGCGACGTCCTGGCCGAGGACAAGCTGTTCGCCACGCTTGACCCGACCACGCGTCGCCTGCGCTTTCCGCGCGAGCGCGAGATCATCATCGCCGACACCGTGGGATTCATCCGCGATCTGCCGCCCGATCTGGCGGCGGCGTTCCGCGCCACCCTGGAAGAGCTGGACGAGGCCGATCTGCTGCTGCACGTGGTGGACGCCGCCGATCCCGACAACGAACAGCAGATCGCCGCCGTGGAGCGCATTCTGGCCGACCTGGGTCTGGCCGAGACGCCGCGCCTGCTGGTCATGAACAAGGTCGACAAGCTGGAGCCGGGGACCCCGCTGGTGGCGCCCGGCCTGCCCATAGCGGCCATCGATCGCGGCACGCTGTCGCCGTTGCTGGCGGCCATCGAGTTCGCGCTGTGGAAAGAGGGGCGGCTGGAGCAGCCGTCGTTGACCACGACATCCGTGCCGGCCAGCTGAGCGTCAGGGTTCCAGCGACGTCGAGGCAGCGGTCGCGGTGGGCGAGGTGGCGGGCGCGAACCGGAACAGCGCCGCTGCGCGGGCGGCGAAAGCCAGCGCATAACCGGACACCACGTCGGCTATGAAGTGCTGTTTGGTGGTCAAGGTGGAGAGGGCCAGCACCGCGCCCATCACCACCGTGAGCCGCCCCAGCCGCGGCCGATCGCGACACAGCAGGAACGCCAGCGTCGAGGTCTGCGCCACGTGCAGCGAGGGGAAGACGTTCCCGGGTGGATCAACCCGTTGCACCATGGCCATGAACGCGGTCGATATATCGGCGAAGGGCGGCCGCAAGATGGGGCGCGGGTACTCGGCCGGGATCAGCAGGTGCCCGGCCGCGCCCACCAGCATGACCACCACCACCGCCAGCAGGCCGCGGTGATAAAGCCGCCGCGAGCGAAAGCTGGCCATGCAGATCAGGAAGATGCCCACGTAGATCGGCAGGTAAAACCAGGCGGTCCACGGCCAGAAGGGGATCATGTCGTCCAGACGGGTGCGCAGCAGCTCCGTCGAGCGATTGAGATGCGCATACGCGATGCCGAAGTACATCGACGACTGCAGGGCGGCCACGCCCAGGCCGCGCGACCACCGGTAGAACGGCGTCGCGAGATCGCCGGCGTCGCGGCCGTCATTGTTCTGGCTGTCAGCCATGGGATTGTCTGCCGTCATCATAACTGGCCGACGGCAAACTTCAGGTAATCGCCTTCGGGGAAAAACGGCGCTGTCGGATGATCGGTTCCGGCTCCGTGACAGGACAGCAACGACCAGCGCCGTCCGGCGGCCCGGGCGCCGGCCTCGACGGTGGCCAGGAAGGCCGCGTGGCCGATGTGGCTGGAGCAGGAGGCCGCGCACAGAAGGCCGCCGGGCGCGACCACCGATGCCGCCATCCGATGCAAGCGCTGATAGGCGGCCAGGGCCTTGGGCAGTGACTTGCGACTGGGAGCAAAGCTGGGTGGATCGGAGATCACCAGGTCCCAGCGCTGGCCGGCGCGCGCGGCGGCGTCCAGAAAGGCGAAGGCGTCCTGAGCGTGAAAATGAGCCTGTTCGAGGTCAAAGCCGTTGCGCGCAAAGTTGCGGCGCGCGGCGGCGATGGCCTGTTTTCCGATGTCGACGGTGGTGGTGGCGCGCGCACCGCCAGCGGCGGCATAGATCGAGAACCCGCCGGTGTAACCAAACAGATTCAAGACGCTGCGCCCGGCGGCAAGCGTCCGCACCAGCGCGCGGTTGTCCCGCTGATCGAGAAACAAGCCGCCTTTCTGTCCATGCGCCAGGTCGACGCCGAAGCGCAGGCCGTTTTCTTGGACCTCGATCTCGTCGCCGGGGATCTCACCGCGCAGGGCCACGGCTGCCTCAGGCGCGTCGTCGCCGGCGTCCTTTCCGGCGCGGGCACCGCGCCGCCGCTCGATGATCGCCTGCAAGACCAGCGTGTGCTTCCGGGCCGCCGCCTCCAGCAGGGCAGGTAGCTCTCGATAGAAGCTGCGCGCGCCCGGGCCATCGAAGCGCACGGTGACCATCGATCCATAGAGATCGGCGTGCACACCGGGCAGGCCGTCCGCCTCACCGTGGATCCAGCGGAAGGCGTCGGTGTGGGTGCGGTCGATGACCGTCAGCCGCCGGGCCAGCGCTTCCGCCACGCGCTTCTCGACGGTGGCTGACAGCGGACCGCCGCCTGGTTCGATGGCCAGCAATCGCACGGCGATGGGCGAGGTGGTGTCCCAGAAGCCGCGCGCCAGCGGGCGGCCGTCGGGAGTGACCACCAGGACCTGCGCCCCGTCGGGCAGCGGCGCCGCCGACGGGCGCAACGCCTCCCGATAGATCCAGGGATGGCCCTGGCGAATGGCTCGGGCCAGGTTCTTGCGCAAGACCAGCTGCGCGACTGCCACGCCGGCCTCGTCGCGCCTTCGCCGGCTAGGCGCCGTTCTTGTCAGGCGGCCGATCCGAGATGGGAACGTTGGCGGCGAAGTGCGGTCTCTCCAGCGTCGAGGTCGCCTTTGCACAGGCCAGCACGCGAACGCCAGAGGGAAAAGCGATCTCGATCTTCCCCGGTCCCGGCGCCACCGTGACCACGCCCGTCCCGAAGGTCGGGTGCGTGACCCGTTCGCCGGGGTTGAACGCCTCCTTGGCGGAATAGGCGCGCGGCGGTTTCGAAGGATCGAAGGCCGGAACCACCAGGGGGGCCACCGCACCGCTGGCCCGGCGCATCCGGCGGGGGGCGGTCCGTCGCGAGGAATCGGTTGCGCCGCTGCCAGCGGCGGCGTCGGCGCCGTGCTCCGTGCGGTAGAGGTGATGGCCCCCGCAGCGCTTGCACACCACCTTGGCGATGCGTTCGCCCATCTTGGCCATGACCACGTGCCACACCTGGCCGCAGCGTCCGCACAGAGCCTCGATATCCTCACCAACCGCCGGGGTCGTCATGAAATCCTCTCGTCCGTGGTCAAGCCGTCACCAATTGATCGCGCCTAAAGATGCGCCGGATCCCGATACTCGCCAAACACTTCTCGAAAGATCTGGCAGATTTCCCCCAGCGTGGCGTCGCGCCGCGCCGCCTCGAGCACCGCCTCCATGACGTTGCCCTGGCCCTGGCAAGCGCCCCGCACCAGGTCCAACCCTTGTCGCGCGGCGCCGGCGTCCCGTCGAGCGCGCACCGCCTTGACGCGCGCGATCTGCTCGCGTTCGGGACCGTCGTCGATCTTGAGGGTCGGGATGGCCTCGTCGCTGCCGGTCGTCACATATCGGTTGACGCCGACGACGACCCGCTGGCCGGCGTCGACCTTGCGCTGAAAGGCGTAGGCCGAATTGGCGATCTCGTGTTGCGGATAGCCGGCCTCGACCGCCGCCACCATGCCGCCCATCTGGTCGATTCGCTCGATGATGCGCAGGGCCTCTGCCTCCATGCGCGTCGTCAGCTGTTCGACGAAATAGCTGCCACCCAGCGGATCGGCGATGTCGGCCAGGCCAGACTCCTCGGCGATGATCTGCTGGGTGCGCAGGGCCAGCGTGGCGGCGTCTTCGGTGGGCAGGGCATAGGTCTCGTCGTAACTGTTCGTGTGCAGCGATTGGGTTCCGCCCAGCACGGCGGCCAGCGCCTGCAGCGTGGTCCGCACGACGTTGTTCAGCGGCTGCTGCGCCATCAACGACACGCCGGCGGTCTGGGCGTGCGTGCGCAGGATCCACGACCGCGGATTCTTCGCCCCGAACCGGTCGCGCAGCAGCCGCGCCCAGATCCGGCGGGCGGCGCGAAACTTGGCCACCTCCTCGAAGAGATCGTTGTGCACGTCCCAGAAGAACGACAGCCGCGGCGCGAATTCATCCACCTCCAGGCCGCCTTCGACTCCCAGCTGCAGATAGGCGATTCCGTCGGCCAGGGTGAAGGCCAGCTCTTGAACGGCGGTCGCTCCCGCCTCGCGAATGTGATAGCCGCTGATGCTGATGGTGTTCCAGCGCGGCATGTGCGCCGTGCAGTACACCAGCATGTCGCGGACGATGCGCATGTGCGGACGGATGCCGCAGATCCATTCCTTCTGCGCGATGAACTCTTTCAACATGTCGTTCTGGATCGTCCCGGCCAGCCGATCTGCCGCGACGCCGCGCCGTTCGGCGGCGACCACGTAAAACGCCAGCAGGACCACGGCCGGCGCGTTGACGGTCATCGACG
>DATLVT010000716.1:0-2162 GCA_035577105.1 Polyangia bacterium | reverse complement strand
GGTGTACATCGACCGCGCGCCGCTGTCATAGAAGGCCAGCCCGATGAAGCCCTGCGCCTCGCAGCTCTTCAGGATCTCGTCGCCGATGGGGCCGTCCAGGACCTTCCGCATGTGTTCCTTGGACTTGAACAGGAACGGCATGGTGGGCACCACGGTGATGGGGCAGATGTTGTTCATCGGGGCGATGTTGACGCGGGTCATGGCCACCGCGCCGATCTTCGTCTGCTCGATGGTGTCCTTCTCGCCGCCCAGCGCGCTGTTGTTGAAGACCTTGATGGTCAGCTTGCCGTTGGTCAGCTTGGCCAGCGTCTGCCCCATGAACTTGACCGCTTCGACCGTGGGGTAACCGTCGGGGTGGATGTCCGTCGATCGAAATTCGGTAGCGCGCGCGGTCATGCCGGTGGACACCAGCAGGCCGGCCATGAGGCCGATAATGGCTTTCATCAAGATCTCCTTGAGGGAACGAGGTGCGTTGGCAGGAACTCCGCTGGACGGCGTCGTCAGGACACAAGTAAAGGCCCGCCAGCGGGCGGCGCGATTTTCCGACCAATCAGATGATGGTGTCTATCGATTTCACTTTGGTTCGTGGATCGCCTCACCCTGAAAACACGTCACGCCGGAACACTGGGAACATCTTTTTCCGTCAGCGCCCATGCGTTTGCCGTGAAAGGGAACGACGCACCCCGGCCGAACCGGATGGCTAGCGCGTGGGACCGGAGATCGGGTAGCCGCGCCACAGCCAGGTGAGGAGGTCAGGAATCCAGGGGCGGTTCACCTCGAACGGGGTGTGCGTGCCGCCGTTGATCAGCAAGTAACGGAAGTGATAGCCGGCCGCCATCAGGGCGGCGCCCATGGTTTCGTTGGCCTTCGTCCAGGCCGGGGCGTTGAGATCGTTGGTCCCCGCCGACATGGCGATGCGAATCGGTTTCAACGGCATCGTGGTGCGCACCAGGTTGTCGTAAAGACCGCCGCCCGGGTTTTGCAGGCTGAGGAAGCTGCCGCTGAGCGACAGCACGCGCCGGTAGCGCTCCGGCTCGAACCACGCCTGCGTGAAGGCCAGGATGCCGCCCGAGCTGTGACCCATGACCGCCGACGCCTCGGGGTCGGTGGTCAGCTTGATGTTCAGCGTCGCCACGGCCGGCAGCACCTGCGTGGTCACCCACTGGCTGAACTTGTCGTTGACCGTGTCGTACTCGACGCTGCGGGCGCCGCTGTTGGGGATGAAGATACCGACCATCATCGGGATCTTCTTTTCGAAGATGAGGTTGTCCATGATGACCGGCAGGTTGAAGGCCGCCGGCCGATCCTGGCCGTCGTGACAGATCAGGAACGCCACCGGCGTGCCGGCCACGTAGCCCGACGGTACATAGACGGTGACGGTGCGACCGGTGAAGCCCATCGCGGCGGCGACCTGGACCGTGCGCGACATCCCCGCCGTGACGCCGGCCAGGCGCCCCGCGGCCTCGGGCGGCGTCGGTGGTTTATCGATGTTGAAACGACCGTCCCCCTCCTTGCCGGGGTCGGTGATTCCCGAGTCCGGGTTGGCGGGCGTGTCACTCCCCGCTTCCACGCCAGCCTCGGCGGGGGCGCCGCCGCTGCCGGCGATCGCTCCCCCGCTGCCGGTGGGCTCGCTGCCACCGGTCCCCTGCCCGCCTGTTCCCTGCCCACCGCTGCCGCTGACAGCGCCGCCCGTTCCGCTGGCGCCGCCAGAGCCGGTTGTGGCCGGGGCGTTGTCCGACGCGGAGCAAGCGACCACCAGCAGAGGGATGAAAGAAAGCAACGTACCGACGCGAAGGGCTGCTCGCTGAGTCATTGACCACCTCAGGGACTGATGTTGGACGCCGGGGCTCGGAACACCTGCCGGCCACTGCAACGGTCCTTGCGTTGTACCACGAATTCCGCCGGATAAATCGTTCTTCTTGAAGGGATAGCCCGGCACAGGCTGCCGCGATTCGCCACCGATCGCCCCTGTCGTCCCCGACCGGCATTCTCCGACCAGGCCCCTTGCGAACGTCCGGCCCCAAGAACAAACTGACGCACGCCGGCCACAGGCGCTGGCGTCGTGAGAAACAAACCGCACTACGCGTTCGTCGTCGCTGCCGCCATCTTCGTCGTGCTGCTGGTGGCGGCCGGCGTGCGCGCCACGCCGTCGATCCTGATCA
>DATLVT010000715.1:0-5391 GCA_035577105.1 Polyangia bacterium | reverse complement strand
CGAAAGGATCAGCCCGTCGGACAGGAGCGGGAACGGAGGTGAATCGACCAGGACAAAGTCGTACCGTGACCGGGCGTAATCGAGGATCTCGGTGAAGCGCGAGCTGGACAGCAGCTCGGCCGAGTCCGGTTGGACGGCTTGCGCGGCCAGCAGGTCGAAGCTGCCCTTGCCCACCGGCACGGCGGTGACGACGTCGAACCAGCTGTGTCTCCCCGTCAACAGATCGGCCAGTTCGCCGCGCGGGTGGATGGCCAGCAACGCGCGCAGCGCGGGCCGGTGCATGTCGGCTTCGATGACCAGGACGCGCTTGCCGTCGGTGACCAGCGCGGCGGCCAGCGAGACCGTACACAGCGTCTTGCCGTCGCCGGGGCTGGGCGAGGTGATCACCACGACCTTGTTGGCGACGGCGCCAGCGCAGTAAAGACCGGTGCGCAGGTGACGGAAGGCCTCGGCGAAGGCGGGTGCCGAGCCGAAGGCGAAGGCAGTCCCCCCGGCGAAACCCAGGGGGACCTGGCGCAGCCCTTTTCGCGGCCGTGAATCGTGGTGCGGGATGGCGGCCAGCAAGGGCAGCTGGCCGAGAAGGCGCCGCACCTGTCGTTCGGACTGGAGCCTGGGCGACAGCACCCAGCGCAGAATGACCACCAGCATGCCCAGCACGAAGCCCATCAGCGCACCCAGCACCAGCCGCAGCGTCAGCGCCGGCGAGTCCTCGCGGTATGGCGTCTCCGGCATGTCGAGGATGCGGCTGCGCGAGATCGTCGACGCCTTGGTGACGGCGGCCTGCTGCTGGCGTTCGATCAGGAACGAATACATCTTGCCCAACACCTCGGCGCTGCGGGTCAGCTGGGCCAGATCCAGCTCCGCAGCCGGGACCGTCTTCAGCTTGCTCTCGAACTGGCCGATCATCTGGTTCAACGACGCCAGCTGCTTCTGCGCGCGCGTCGAACGGCCAACGACATAGTCCTTGACCATCCTCAGCTGGTTGTCGACCTGGGCGCGCTGTTCGATGGCGGCGGGCGCCTCGTCGGTAAATCGTTCCCTGATGTGTTGCAGCTCTTGCCGGGCCAGAGCCAGGTTGTTGCTGAGGCTGGCCAGGACCGGATCCTCCTTCTCGCCCATCAGATAACGTTCAACCGGCGCGCCCGGTCTGGACATCACCTCCTGGATGCGATCGAAGGCGTCGACTTGAAGGCGGGCCGCCACCCGCTGCTCCTCGTACTTGCCCAGCTGATCGATGAGGCCGCGTGACTCGTCCCCCAGCGCGACGACGCTGGAATGTGCCTTGTATTCGGACAGGCGCCTCTCGGCCGCGTCCAGCTCGTGCTTGATGGCCGCCGCCTGGCTGCTGACAAAGGTCTCGGCCGCCGTGGCTTCCTCCATCTTCCAGTTCTGTCGGCTGTCCAGATAGGCGCGCATCAAGGAGGCCACCAAGGCGGCCGCCGCCCGCGGCGACGGGTGCTTGTACTCGACAGCCACCACCTTGACCGCCTCGCCTGGCCCCGCCATCTTCGGCATGGTGATCGACAGGTCCTTGGCAACGGCGTCAGCGACCTCGTCCGCCAACGTCACCTCCATGGTAAAGGTCGTCCCCGCTGGCGGCGGCCCCTCGGGCCCGGGCAGCAACGTCACCGACAGTCCCCCGCCCTTGAACGGCTCTCCCAAGGTGCCGGCTCCCAACGTGACCGGGCCGCTGGTGATCGCATAGCCGTTGTCGGCGCCGAACCGGACCGTGAACCCGGTGACGCCGGCGCGGGCGTCGGCCAGCTCGGCGTCGCGGGCCTGAACCCTCCTGGCGCCGAGGTCCAGCTGACGGGAGAACCGGTGGTCGAGGCGCCAGCGCCAGTAACGGGGCGGGCTCCAGTCCTGCGGCGCCAGCCAGACGTTCAGCCCGGAGGCCAGCACGGCGCGTTTGATCAGGGTCCGGCTCTTGAGGATCTCGATCTCGGTGCCGACGTCGCCGCTGCGGCCGCCCAGGAAGTCCAGCTGTTCGGGCATCGCGCTGGGCGCCGAACGGGTGTCTTGCAGCTCGCCCAGGTAAAGGCTGCCTCGGGCCCGGAACTTCATCGGCGACAGCAGCGTGACAACCACGACGGCGCCCAGGACCGCGGCGGCCGAGGCGGCGATGGTTCGCCGATGGCGGAGCAGGATCATCCAGACATCGGTCAGGGTCATGCGCTCCCCGGTATCACCTCGACCGAACGACTCAATCCCCATCTTCCTGCTCCTATTGCGACAAATATTTGATCTGCACGAACGGGTTGAGGAGGCTCGACACCGTCTGCAGCGTCGGCAAGATCAGTTGAATCGCCTCGTTCCATGAGGTCACGCCCGACGGCGGAATGAAGACGATGTCGCCGGGAGCCAGCGCGAACGATCCGGCGTCGCCCCGCAGGATGCGCTCTACATCGACGACGAAGAACTGACCGCGGTCGCCCTCGCTGCGGATGACCCGAACCTCTGACATGCGTCCCTGGACCCGTTCCCGAAAGCCGATGCCAGACTGGGCCAGCGCCTGCAACAGATCCAGGCGGCCGTTGACGAACGGCACCGGCCCGCCGTGCGCGTTGCCGCCCGCCGCCCCTCCGAAGACAAAGGCCTGGTCGCTGACGTTGTCGGGAACGACGATGGTGTCACCGCCCCGCAGCCAGATGTTCTGCCGGGTGTCACCGTCCCTGATCAGGCTGCGAAAGTTCACGGGCAACCGCCGGCCGCCGCGCATGACGTAGGCGCTGCCCAGGCTGGCCCGATCCAGAATGACACTTCCCCCCAGGGACAGCGCCTCCAGCAGGCGCATCGAGCGATCGGCGTACTTGATCCCGGGCGTCACGAACTGGCCCAGCAGGTAATAGCGGATGCTGCCACTGACCAGGATCTGAACTGTCACTTTGGGGGTCTTCACGTAACGGGACAGGGCGTCTTCAAGAAACAGCCGCAGCTCGTCCGACGTCTTTCCAGCCACTTTTACCGTGCCGATGAGGGGAAACTGGATGGTGCCGTCATTATCGACGTAAAGACCGGCGGTGCGGCCGTTGGTCGCGGCCACCGCGCCGCCGGCGGCGCCTGTATAGGTGGCGATGGCCAGTTCCGGGTGATTGAAGACCGCGACCAGCAGGGTGTCTCCCGGGCCCACGCGATAGGCCTCGTTGTCGCTGCTGCCGGCGGCCGCCTCCAGAAGATGCGGATCGAGGGCCTCGTCTTTACGAGAGACGACGGCCGATGGGAGGTCTTTGGCGGTGACGGCCGGCCGACTGTCGCGTCCGGCGCAGCCGCCGCCGCTGATCGCCGCCACCGACGGGATCGCCACCGCCATCGCCGCGGCCACCGCCGCCCTCCCTCTCATACGCATGGACCGCAGTCTACGCTCGCCGTCGGCCATGACAATGCCCGTTACGAAACATTGACAGAGTTGATTGAAAGCATGCATGACCGAAATGTGGCGAGCGACAATTCGGAAACATGGAAAGACGACCGAGTCTTGGGGCTGGTCGACGTCCGCGTTCATCAAGACACGGTTACGCGCCCGTCAAACCGCAGTTAATTCTTCGCGGAACGCTTGACGGGAGGCGCGGTCACGGCAAGGTTGGTTTGCGCGACAGACACGCACAGAAAAAGTGTCTTTCGAAAAGAGAGCGGCTGGAGGCGGGGATGCTAACGCAGAGTCAGATGACAACGAAGGCGTACGCCCGGATCATGGACGGCGCGGTGATTGGAACGGCATGGTTGGCTTCATTCTGGTTTCGCTTCTACGTTCCTGTGATCGAGGTTACAAAGGGCTTTCCGGCATTCTCTCGGTATGCCGCCCTGACGCCGCTGATCGTCGTTCTGTGGGCCGTCATCTTCGATGGTCACGGCGTCTACGACGCTCAGAAGAGCTTGCACATGGAATCCCAGGTTTGGGCGGCGTTGCGGGCGCACGTGTTTGCGCTGCTGACTTTCGTGGCCCTGACGTATGTCTTCAGCGAATACCGGTACTCGCGCGTGGTGGTCGTGTTCTTCGGCGTGCTGGGTGCGTTCGGTGTGGTGCTGGGACGGCTACTTTTACGCTCGGTCTTTCGCGGGTTGCGGCGTTACGGTTTTCAAGCCGCCAATGTTCTTCTGGTGGGCGACGGCACCTCTCTGGACCTGCTCGTCGATCGAATCGATGAGAATCCAGAACTGGGGGTGGACGTCGTGGGCGTCTTGCTCCCGGAAAATGCCAGTCGCACCGAGGTGCGCGGAAAACGTGTTCTGGGACACTTTGGCGAGGTCGCGAAAACGGCGCAAGCGCGGGCGGTAGACAAGGTCTTGATCGCGCTGCCGCGGCCACAGTGGACCGAACTGGATCGCATCCTCGATCAAATCAAAGATGAGACGCTGGACATCCAGATTGTCCCTGATCTGCACGACTATGCGACCATCGGTTGCGCCGTCGAAGATTTTGCCGGCCTGCCCGTCGTCAGCCTGAACGAATCCCCGCTGCTGGGCTGGCGGGCGGCGTTCAAACGGATCACCGACGTGGTGCTGTCGGCGGTGGCCCTGATCGCGGGCGCGCCGCTGTTTCTTACCCTGGCGGTGGCGGTCAAGGCAACGTCGCGCGGTCCGGTGTTTTACCGCCAGGAACGAATGGGCCTCGATGGGCGCACCTTCAAGATGTTCAAGTTCCGATCCATGCGTGTCGACGCCGAATCGAGCACCGGCGCGGTGTGGGCCCGCCAAGGGGATGACCGTCGGACGCCCATCGGCGCCTTCCTGCGCGCCACCAGCCTGGACGAGATCCCGCAGTTCTGGAACGTGTTTCTTGGGCACATGTCTCTGGTCGGTCCCCGGCCCGAGCGACCGGTCTTCGTCAACCAGTTCCGGCACCAGATTTCGCACTACATGCTGCGGCACCGGGTGAGGGCGGGCGTCACGGGGTGGGCTCAAGTGAACGGCTGGCGCGGAAACACATCTTTGGATGAACGGATTCTTTGCGATCTTTATTACATCCGTCACTGGTCTTATCTGTTCGATGTCAAGATCTTGTTTCTGACTGTCTGGAAGGGGTTCGTTAACAAAAATGCCTATTGAAGGCGGCGGCGTGCTGGTGGTGATTCCCACTCTCAACGAGGCGGCGTATATCCGGAAGGTGCTGGACGGTTTGCTGAAAGAGATGGCGGCGCTGTCCGGCATGCGCATCGTCGTCGCGGACGGTGGCAGCACGGACGGCACGGTCGCGATCGTGAACGCGGTGGCGCAGGCTCACCCGCAGGTCGCGCTGTTGCACAACCCGGCGCGCATCCAGAGCGCGGCGATCAATCTGGCGGTGCGGCGCTACGGGCACGGGGCCGACGTGCTGATTCGGTGCGATGCGCACGCGGCGTATCCAGCGAATTATTGTCGGCGGCTGGTCGACAGCCTGGGCCGCGCCGCGGC
>DATLVT010000714.1:0-9770 GCA_035577105.1 Polyangia bacterium | reverse complement strand
TGCGGTGAAAGACCATCCAGCGTCCACAACCAGCCGACCGCCAGCCGCGGGGCGAGGTGCGCCGCTGGTGGCGCCGGCTGCAGCGACGGCGGCACGACGCCGACGCTGCCCCCTTCCGCGATCGCCACCAGCGCCGCACGCACCACGATGGCCGCCGCTTCGAAGGCGGCGGAGTCTTCCCCGGCGCGGCTGGCAGCGGCGGCGGGGCCCCGCCCGCAGGTCAGGCGTCCCACCGCGCGCACCAGGACGCTGCGGGTCTTTGGCTGGCCGATGTGCACGATCAAGCGATCGACCTCGACACCGTCGGCGCCCGTGACTGCCGCGACAGACGGCGTCCCCGTGTGGCCGCTGCAGTGGCCGTAGGAAAACCAGATCACGGCGTCGGCCTGCTCGCGGGCGGCCAGCGCGTCGGCGCCGGCGATCTGATCGATCAACCCGGCCGGGCGGGTGTCGTCGGCGGCGGTGACAAAGGTGATGGCCAGGTCGCTGGCGTGTCCGCGCAGGCGGGCCAGCACTTTTTGATCGGCGTCCTGGCTCAGGCGGACAATCACGCGCAGCGGGGCCGGTGCGCCGGCGGCGGGATCGGCCACCGCATCGTCGGCGCGGGCCGGACCGCCGCCGCGGGGCGCCAGCACCGAAAAGCCCACGGCCAGCATGGCCAAGGCGCGGATGCGGGGGCCCATCCGGCAAACGCTACAGGGATCGCGTTTGGGGGGGCCAGAAGAAACGCGAAGCCCCGGGCCCGGTTTTGTGGTACGCCCTAGCTATGGGTCTGGGGACGAGCTTTGGGGCTCGTTCCGGCACCGGCTGGAACGCCTCGCTGGCCATCGCGGGGAAGGTTCTATTCGCCGCCTCCTGTTTGTGCAGCGGACTTTCGGTGCTGTCGGTCCTGTCTTGCACCACCCAGATCGACAACGCCGCCCAGCTGCCGCCCGCCGGCATCAGCGCCGACGCCGGCGGCCAGTCGCCGGCCAGCGCCACCGGCGCGGTCTCCTGTCCGGGCGGGGGCACGACCACCATCAGCGGCACCGTGGTGGCGCCCACGCCGGCGCGTTTCGGCCGCGCCGATCCTCTGTACAACGCCCTGGTCTACGTCCCGACCACGGAGGTGGCCGCTTTTTCAGCGGGCGTCTCCTGCGATCGCTGCGGCTCGGTGTCCGGGGCGCCGCGCACGACGGTGCTGACCGGTCCTGACGGCCGGTTCACACTGCCCGTCGGTGCCGCAGGACGGAACGTGCCCCTGGTGATCCAGATTGGCCGCTGGCGGCGGCAGGTGGTCGTCCCCGAAGTGGTGGCCTGCGCGGACACGCCGTTGCCCCTCGAGCTGACGCGACTGCCGCGCAATCGCAGCGAAGGCGACATTCCCGCCATCGCCATCGCCACCGGCCAGTGGGATCCGTTTGATTGCACCTTGCGCAAGATCGGCATCGACGAATCCGAGTTCACGCTGCCGGGCGGGGCGGGGCGCGTGAACATGTGGACGTACAAGGGCCACCACCTGGGCCCGGGAACGCCCTATGGCGATCAGCTGATCGGCAGCGCGCCGACGATGAATCAGTACGACATCGTCATTCTCCCCTGCGACAGCGCCGATTCGAAGAGCCCGCTGTTGCAGCGCAACCTGGTCGACTATGCCAACAAGGGCGGCCGCATCTTCCTGACCGACTGGAGCTATTCCTGGCTGCGCGACGGTCAGCGCGGCACCTTTGAAAACACGGTGATCTGGAAGTCCGATCTGCCGGCGCAGCAAGGGATCGATTTCGTCGGCCGCGTCGACCTGGGATTTCCCAAGGGCGTGTCGTTCTCGCAGTGGCTGTCGGTGGTGGGCGCCACCGGGGCCACGTCGGGACAGATTCCCATCCACGATCCGCTGGCCGGTTTCAGCATCATCGAGAAGGTCGTCCCGCCGACGCAAAGCTGGATCTACACCGACGGCACCACCGCGGGCGCCGTGCCGTCGATCCAGAACTTCACCTTCAACACGCCGGTCGGCATCGCCGACGACCAGCAGTGCGGGCGCGTGGTGTTCAGCCAGTTCCACGTGGCCAGCGACAGCGTCGGTGACGGCCTGTTCACGACTACGGCGACGCCGCCCGGCCGCCTGGCGTCGGCCACCTTCCCGTCGCAGTGCAACGCCCGGCCGATGACCCCGCAGGAGAAGGCGCTGGAGTTCATGCTCTTCGACGCCTCGTCCTGCATAGAGGCCGATCGCACTAACCCGATCATCCCCTGAACCGGCCGCGTCGCAACCGGACGAATCGACTAGCCGTGGCGTCGTCGGGCAGCCGGGCGAGCCGGCGCGCCCGTTCGTCGGCCGCTGGCCTCGGGCACGCGCGCCAGGTGAACGGCGAACCAGCGACGGGGATCGTACCAGGTGGTCTGCAGGCGAAAGCCGGCGCCGGTCAGCAGCGTGCGCACCATGGCGCTGGTGAACTTGTAGCTGGATTCGGTGTGAATGCGTTCGCCGGCGGCGAAGGGAACGGACACGCCCAGGGCCTTGATGGTCACGCGCTGGTCGACCAGGCTCTGCAGGAAAAGTTCGATGCGCGAGGCGGCGCCGTTCCAGCGCACCAGGTGTTGAAAGCGATCGAGGACGAAGTTGGCGCCCAGGTCGCGGTTCAGCCGGGCCAGCACGTTCTTGCTGAAGCGCGCGGTGACGCCGGCGTCGTCGTCGTACGCCGGCAGCAGGTGGGCCGGGCTCTTGCGCAGGTCGGTGCCCATCAGGAAGGCATCCCCCGGCGTCAGGTGGCGGCGCACGGCAGCCAGCAGGGTGCGCGCGGCGCGGGCGTCATAGTTGCCGATGTTCGAGCCCAGGAACAGCACCAGCCGCCGCCCCGACATCGCGCGCAGAAAACCCAGGTCCTCCGGATAGCGCGCCACCACCGGCTCAACGACCAGGTTCTGCAGTCCGCGCAGCTCGTGCTGCGCCTGCGCCAGCGCCGAGGGCGAGACGTCGACCGGCATGTAATGGCCGCGTCCCTGGTGTTGCAGGAGGGCCTGCAACAGATGGCGCGTCTTCGAGGCCGAGCCGGCGCCCAGCTCGACGACGGACAGGGGCGGGCCGGCCGCTTCGATCATCGCGCCGGCGTTGTCGGTCAGGATGGCCCGCTCCGTGCGGGTCAAATAGTACTCGGGCAGCTCGGTGATCTCCTCGAACAGCGCCGAGCCCTGATCGTCGTACAGCAGCCAGGCCGGCAGGCGCTTGCGCGCGCGCAGCAGGCCGTCGACGACGGCGGCGGCCACCGCGCGCGTGGTCGGGTCGACGGCGACCGGGCGCAGGCGCGGGCGCGCCGGGCCGATGTTCAGCTCGATGTCGGTGCCGATGGTCATGCGTCACGCGCCAGGCGAATCCCGCTGGCCTGCCAGCGTGCCGCGGGCGGGAAAAAATTGCGATAGGTGGCGCGCATGTGACCGGCCGGGGTGAAGCACGAGCCGCCCCGCAGCACCATCTGGTTGCACATGAACTTGCCATTGTATTCGCCGATGGCGCCGGCGGGCTGGCGGTAGCCGGGGTACGGGGAATAGGGGCTCTGCGTCCACTGCCAGACATCGCCGTAGGTTCCGGCGCGCGCCGGGCCGGGATGAAAGCGTCCCGCGTCGGCGAAATGACCGACCACGGGCTGTCCCTCGGCGGCGTGTTCCCATTCCTGTTCGGTGGGCAGGCGGGCCCCGGCCCAGCGGGCATAGGCATCCGCTTCGAAATAGCTGACGTGGGCGACCGGGTGGCCTTCGTCGACGGGCATCAGACCTGCCAGCGTGTACATCATCCAGACTCCGTCAAGCTGTTCCCAGTAAAGTGGCGCCTGCCACTGCTCGGTTTGACAGTGCTGCCACCCGTCGGACAGCCACAGCGCGGGGCGCGTATAGCCGCCGTCGCGCACGAAGCCCAGGTATTCGCCGCAGGTCACCGGCCGGTCGGCCAGGGCGAAGGCGCGCTGGAACACGCGGTGCCGCGGCCCTTCGTTGTCGAAGGCGAACCCGGGACCTTCGTGGCCGATCGACACGACGCCTTCGCGAAACGGACAAAACGTCATGGCGGCCGGCGGGGCCGCCGCGTCGTTGTCATCGAACGGCCCCAGATAGGGCGGCCGCAACGGATTCGATCCCAGCGCGTGCTTGATGTCGGTCAGGATCAGCTCCTGGTGTTGTTGCTCGTGGTGCAGTCCAAGATGCACGGTGGCCATCAGCGTCTGATCACTGATGCCGGCTTCCAGCAAACGTGTCATGCCTTCGTCGACATGGCGGCGATAAGCGTGGACGTCGGTCAGCGCCGGCCGGGACAGCAACCCGCGCCGCGGGCGCTCCAGGCGCGCCCCCACCGCTTCATAGTACGAATTGAAAAGAAACCGGTACGTCGGATCGAACGGCCGATAACCGGCGCCGTGCGGTTCCAGGATGAACGTCTCGAAGAACCAGCTGGTGTGGGCCAGGTGCCACTTGGTGGGGCTGGCATCGGGCATCGATTGCACCAGCTGGTCCTCTGGCGACAGCGGCGCGGCCAGGGCCACGGTTTGCCCGCGCACGGTGCGGTATGCGTCGAGGAGAGCCATCGTCGTCGGAGAGCGGTGTCGGATATCGGCCGGTAACATAGCGCCGAAACGGCGGCCAGGGGACGCCCTGTCTGTTTACGGCCGCAGGCCTCTGGGGACCAGCACTCTTTCCAGCAGATCGAACACGCCTTGCACGGCCAGCGCCAGCAGCGACGCGGGCAGGGCGCCTTCCAGGATCAAGGGGAGATCGTCCAGGCGAATGCCGGTGAAGATCGGCTGGCCCAGCCCACCGGCGCCGATCAGCGCGCCCAGCGTCGCCGTGCCGACGTTGATCACCGCGGCGCTCTTGATGCCGGCCAGGATGGTTCCCAGGGCCAGCGGCAGTTCGATCTGCCACAGGATGGCCAGCGGCGGCAGGCCCAGAGCCTGCGCCGAATCGCGCAGCGACGGGGACACCCCGCGCAGGCCGGCGTGCGTGTTCCGGACGATGGGCAGCAGGCTGTACAGAAACAGCGCCGCCGTGGCGGGCAGCGCGCCGATCCCCAGCAGCGGGATCATGAACACCAGCAGGGCCAGCGACGGGATGGTCTGCACCACACCGACGGCGGCCAGCACCACCTGACCCAGACGCGGGCGGCGGGCGGCCAGGATCCCCAGCGGCAAGGCGATGGCGATCGCCGCCAGCAGTGACACGGCCACCAGCGCCAGGTGCTCGCGCGTGCGTCGCCAGATCATCGCGGCGGCCGCCTCGTCGTGGGGGGCGCCTGGCCCGGCGGTGGCGGGCGATGGCGATCGGCCGGTGGTCCTGGCCACGAAGTTCGCCGCCACGGCCGCCTCGGGCATCTTGTTCAGCTTGGCGTCGGCGTTCATGCCGGTCATCGTCGCGGCGTCGATGGTGCCGGTCAGGTGCTGCAGCGCCGTGAAGGCGGGCGCAAAGCGCGCCTCGGCGTCCAGGCGATGGACCAGCACCGCTTCATAGCGCGGGAAGAAACCGCGGTCGTCGGCCAGCACGCGCAGGTCGTAACGGCGGATCTCGGCGTCGGTCTGGTAAAGGTCGGTGGCGTCCAGGCTGCCGTCGACCAGCCCGCGATAGGCGAGATCATGATCCAGCCCCTGCACCGCGGTCTGGGGCAACCCATAGCGCGCCGCCAGGCCGGGCCAGCCGTCGCGCCGGTTCATGAACTCGTTGCTGAACCCAAACCGCAGGTCCGGGTGGCGCGCCAGCTCCGACAGCGTGCGGATATTTTTTTCGGCCGCCCGCGCGGCGCGCATGCCGATGGCGTACGTGTTGTCGAACCCCAGCGGACCGATCAGGCCGACGCCGCGCGCGCGCAACAGCGGCCGCAGCGTCGCGACGTCGGCGCCGGCGGGCGCGGCGCCGCGCAGGATCTCCTCGGTCAGCGTGCCGGTGTAATCGGGATAGACGTCGATCTGGCCGGCCAGCAGCGCGTCCCAGCACAGGCGCGTTCCGCCCAGCGCGCGGCGGTGCTGGGCCGGGACGCCGGCGCCGCTCGCCGTCAGCGCGGCGATCTCGCCCAGGATCACCGATTCGGTGAAGGACTTGGACGCCACGCGCAGCTCGTCGGCGGCCGACGCCGTCCGCGGGAGCGCCAGCAAGGCAAGCAGCACGCCCGATTTCATCCTCATGACGACCGCCCGGGATCGTCGAAGGCCGGCCGGTTCTGGGCGGCCACGAACCGCGTGACGAACGGCTCGGCCGGGGCGCGCACCAGATCGACGACGCGCCCCTTTTGCACCACGCGCCCGTCGCGCATCAGCACCACGGTGTCCGCCAGGTAGGCGGCCTCGGCGAGATCGTGCGTCACCAGCACCACCGATTTGCCCACCTGCTTGAAGACATGGCCCAGATCTTCCTGCAGCTCGGCGCGCACCAGCGGATCCAGCGCCCCCAGCGGTTCGTCCAGCAGCAGCAGATCCGGATCCAGCATCAGCGCGCGCATCAGTCCCACGCGCTGCCGCTGTCCGCCCGAAAGCTGCGACGGGAACCGGGCCAGGGCGTCGCCGGGGAAGCGGGTCAGCGACACCAGCTCGGCCTGACGGGCGGCGATGCGCGCCGGCGCCCACCCCAGGTGGCGCGCCATGATGCTGATGTTGGCCGTCGCCGTCAGGTGGGGGAACAACCCGCCCTCCTGCACCACGTAGCCCATGTGCCGCCGCAGAGCGCGGACATTGTCAGGCCCCAGCGTCACGCCGGCGACGCGCACGCTGCCGGCGTCGGGGTGCTCCAGCCCCAGGGCCAGCCGGAGGACCGTCGTCTTGCCGCACCCGCTGGGGCCGATCAGCACCAGCGTCTCGCCGCGCGCCACCTGCAGCCGCAGCGGGGCCAGCGCCGCCACCGGGCCATAGCGCTTGGCCACGTCGACGAACTCCAGCGCGGCGGGGGTCTCCGTCATGGGCGGTGGGCACGATACGACGATCCGCCGCGCGCGGCACGCCCCACGGCGGCGCCATCGAATCCCTCTCGTCGCCGCGCCGTCGACGGGGCATACTGCGCATCACGACGACGACCACGATCAGCAGGAGCGAGACCACATGGCCAGCGACGAAGACGAAACCACGTGCCCGCATCTGAAGACCATCAACCCCAAGGTGCGGCCCCACACGCGCGGCTGCGAGGAGTGCCTGGCCATGGGCGACACCTGGGTTCACCTGCGGCTGTGCATGCAGTGCGGGCACGTCGGGTGCTGTGACGATTCCAAGAATCGTCACGCCACCAAGCATTTTCACGCCACCAAGCACCCCATCGTGCGCTCGCTGGAGCCGGGCGAGACCTGGGGCTGGTGTTTCATCGACGAGATCGGGTTCGATCCGATGCCGGCGTGAGGGCGGTCGGCGGGTCGGCGGGAGCCGGGTAACCAAGGAGACAGAATGTCCAACGTCAGAACAGACACCATCCGGGTCGGGTTCCAGGTCTTTGCCGCCGAAGGGGGCGAGGAGTTCGGAGCCGTACGCGCCGTGCACGCGGGCGGTCGCGCCGAGCTGATCGTCTACGTGGAGAACGCCGGCGACTTTCCGGTGCCATACAAGGCGATCAAGGCCGTCCACGACGGCAAGGTGGTGCTGGACATGAAGGCCGTCGATCCGTCGCTGCGGGAAGCCGTTCGCC
Organism: Polyangia bacterium; assembly: GCA_035577105.1. Lineage (GTDB taxonomy): Bacteria > Myxococcota_A > Polyangia > Fen-1088 > Fen-1088 > DATKEU01. Next base: position 2,153 of record DATLVT010000714.1, on the reverse strand, counting down.
ACGCCCACGATCGCGAGACGAAGGGGCTGTAAGCGGCGTCGGCCGTCGCCGGAGAATCAAAGCTCCTGCAGCGATTTGTGAACCAGCTGCACGCAGATCGAGCCCTCGCCGACCGCCGAGGCCACCCGTTTCACGTTGCCCGACCGGGCGTCGCCGACGGCGAACACGCCCGGGATGCTGGTCTCCAGCAGGTACGGCGGCCGCGACAGCGGCCAGGCGGCGTGCTCCAGTTCGTCGGGGCGCATGTCGGTGCCGGTCTTGACGAAGCCGCGGTCGTCCAGCAGGACGCACCCTTGCAGCCACCCGGTGTGCGGTTCGGCGCCCGTCATCATGAAGACGTGACGGACCGGCAGCGTCTCGGTCTCGCCGCTGTCCACGTGGCGCACGCGTATCCGCTCTAACCGGTCCTTGCCCTCCAGCGCGTCGATCTGGGTGCGCGTTCGCAGGCGCACCGTGGGGCTGTCCGCGATGCGGGCGATCAGATAGCGCGACATGCTGTCCGCCAGGCCCGGGCCGCGCACCAGCATCTCGACGTGCGAGGCGATCCCCGACAGGAACACCGCCGCCTGCCCGGCCGAGTTGGCGCCGCCCACCACGGCCACCGGTTCCTTCTTGCACTCCTGCGCTTCCATGTGCGTGGCGCTGTAGAAGATGCCCGCCCCTTCGAAACGCGGCAGCTCGGGCAGGTCGGGCCGTCGATAGCGCGCCCCGGTGGCGATGATGATCGAACGGGTCCGCACCACGTCGCCGTTTTCAAGAAACAGCTGGTACGGCCGGGTGTCGCAATTGAGGCGGGCCACCGGGTGTCCGATGGCCACCTCGGCGCCGAATTTTTCCGCCTGGGTCAGGGCCCGACCGGCCAGCGCCTGACCGGAGATGCCGGTGGGAAAGCCCAGATAATTTTCGATGCGGCTGCTGGTGCCCGCCTGTCCACCGGGCGCCGTGCTCTCCAGGACCAGGACGTCCAGCCCTTCGGAGGCGGCGTAGACGGCGGCGGCCAGCCCGGCCGGCCCCGCGCCCACCACCACCAGGTCGCGGACCGCCTCCGGTTTCAGCGTCTTGCTCAGGCCCAGGCCGTCGGCCAGCGCCTCGATGGAAGGGTTGCGCAGCACCTGGCCGCTGCGGCAGACAATCACCGGCACCTCGTTGACGCCGATCCCGAAGCGATCCAGCAGCGTCTGCACCGAGGGATCCGACTCGACGTCCTGGTAGGTGAACGGTTGGCCGTTGCGGGTGAGAAATTCGCGCAGGCGCAGCGTCGACGACGAATGGTTGGATCCCACCAGGATCAGATCGCCGCCCCCCTGCGCCAGCAGGCCCATGCGCCGCAAGATGAACGCCCGCATCAGGATCTCGCTGATCTCGCTGTCCCGCTGCACCAGCGTGCGCAGGTGCTCGCGGTCCAGCATGACGAACTCGCCGTCTTCCAGGACCACCGCGCGCACCAGGGCGCGCCGGTTCGACAGCATGTTGATCTCGCCGCTGAACTCGCCGGCGCGATGAATGGTCAGGCTCTCTTCGCGATCGGCCATGGGGCGCAGGATCTCCAGCGCGCCGCTGACCACGACATAGAACGAGGTCTGGGCGTCCCCCACCTCCCACAGCACCTCCCCCGCCTTGACCTTGCGCCGCTCGCCCAGGTGGCAGATCCGCTTGATCTGCTCCGCGGTCAGCGTGGGAAACATCTGCTCCCGCCGTCCTAGATACTTGTCATCTTCGGCCATGGCGCAGTCCTAGGATCTCCAGGGCGCCAGTGCAAGGGCGGGGGAGGTCGCCGTCGAGGGCGGAGGGGAGACAGGGGATCATCGAGCGCATCATTCGTCCAAAGCACCTGAGGGTAGGGCGTCACAGCGTTTTGACGTCTTGACGTCATGACGTTTGTAGCGTCAAAGTTGGGGGGCATGGGCGCCGCCAAACGTTCCACCGTTTACCTGGAGCCGGAGCTTCACCGCGCGTTGCGCCTCAAGGCCGTCGAAACAGATCGCACGATCTCGGACATCGTCAATGATGCTGTGCGATCGAACCTCGCCGAGGATGCCGAGGACCTCGAGTCCTTCCGAAAGCGGGCCAAGGAGCCGACCCTCTCCTTCGAACAGGTCATCAAGGACCTGAGGCGACGTGGCAAGTTACGTAAGGACTCGAGGTCCTCGGCA
>DATLVT010000713.1:0-5000 GCA_035577105.1 Polyangia bacterium | reverse complement strand
CTCCAGCCTCCCAGGGCGCACTGACAGCTCACGCCGCGCCCGTCGGGGCAGGTCAGCCCTTCGGAGCGACAGTCAGCGTTGTCCACGATGCTCGCAGGCTGAGGGCAACCGGCGGGGACATCGACGTGGGCGTCGCTGCCGCCCCCGTCACGTCCGCCCGTGCCCCCAGCGCCGCCCGTGCCGGCGACATCGCTGCCGCCGCCATCGCGGCCGCCGGTCCCTGGTGTGCCGCCGGTCCCTGGTGTGCCACCGGTACCCGATGCCCCGCCCGTGCCGGAGACGCCGCCGGTCCCCGAAGCCCCGCCCGTCCCCGTGGCGCCACCGGTAGCTCTGCCCCCGCTGCCGCCGGCGCCCCCCTGCGCCCCGCCGTCGGTCCGGTTTTGTGACGTCGAATCACTGCCGCACCCCCCGCCGAACGCAACCGACGCAAAGATGCAGAAAACGATGAAGATTGAACGGGTGAAAGCCCATTGCATGGTGATCCTCTCCTATGCCGGGCCCCTCGCGATCGGACACGCTCCGATGATCTATTTCACGACGGGCACCACCAGAGGGTTGACTGCCTCGGTGCCCGACCCTGCGGGGGAGGGGTCGCTGACCGCGACGTCCCGGCCCCACGCTGTCAGGCCGAACGCCTCTGTCCCTTTTCGTTGTCACGCGGTAACAGAACCTCATCCGCATCCACGTGCTCGGTCCGGCGGCGTCTGCCTCATCGGTGTCCTTTGACGCGCAACGCGCCGGCCGAGTTGCGAATTGATCGATTTCGCCTCGACGGTGATACTGGGACAGCAGCTCACCACGCAAACGTAGACCTTGCCGGGCTTGGTGCCCTGGCTGCCTCTCGTCAGGGAGATGTCATGCGAAACCCCCTCTGTTGGATCAGTCTGTGCGCTCTTGTGACCGTGGCCGGCGCGTGCTCGAATTCGGACTCCGGTTCGGGCGGCGGCTCCGGCGGCACCACCGTCAATGGCTCCGGCGGGACCACCGTTAATGGCTCCGGCGGCGCCACGGGAGGTGGCAGCGGTGGCACCACCAGTGGTGGCAGCGGTGGCGGCGGTGGCAGCGGTGGCAGCGGTGGAATGACGGCTGGCACCGGCGGCATGACGACGGTCGACGCGGGCGGTACTGGCGGCGCGGCTGTTGCGACGGACGGCGGCGGCGCTGACGGCGCGCCGCACACGCCTGTCCCCAGCGCCGGCTGCGGCAAGCCCAACCCGAACATGAAGATGCGGACGATCATGACCGGCGGCATGACCGGCACGTACTATGTCAACGTGCCGGCCAATTACGACGTCAACAAACCGATGCCGCTCGGGTTCGGTTTCCACGGCCACAGCAACAAGGCATGCCTGGTGGGCGTGCCGAATGGGGGCGAGTGCGTGGGCTTCGACAAACTGCCTGCGATCACCGTCTACATGAACTCGCTCACGCCGGGCTGGGAGGACCCAGGGGCACCGCTCACCAACAACTTGCAGTTTTATCATGACGTCCTCAACGTCATGCAGACTGAGTACTGCGTCGACGAGGCGCGCATCTTCATCGCCGGCGTCAGCTCGGGCGCCCAGTTCATCGAGCACATCGCCTGCCTGGACGGCGATAAGCTGTGGCAGGTGACCTCCGTGTCGGGGTACGTCGACAACGGCGTCACCACGAATTGCAAGGGGACGCCGGCCGTGCTGGCCACCCAGGGCGCGACTGAGACTGGCGGCGTCAGCGTCGCGACGCCGACCATGTTCGCCATGCGCAACGGCTGCTCGCCAACGCCGCCGGCCGCGTACGCCCAGAACCTCGCCGACATGAAGGCGGCCTTCAACATGAAGAAGACCGACGTCCGCTGCATGGACTGGGACGGCTGCACGAAGAACCCGGTGCGCTACTGCATCTCGTCGCAGGCGACGTACATGCCGACCACGACTCACGGCTGGCCGAACGCGGGCGGCCAGTGGATCGCCGACTTCCAGAACACGCTGCCGAAGTAGCTCCTGAATCGCGCCAAAGCACGGTGCCCCAGCGTTCGAGCCATGGTTCACACGATCGGTCGAGCGCGGGCGGCGATGGCGTTGAAATCGATCTCGTAGTCCAAGATCTTCTTCATGATCGTGGGATAGGACACGCCCAGGAGTCTGGACGCCGCGGTGCGGTTGCCGTGGGTCAGTTCGAGGAGCCACACCAGATAGGCGCCCTCAAGCTCCGCCAGAGTGGGGGGACGCCCCTGCTCGAAGCGAATCCGAGCGAATGCGTCGGAGAATGAACTCCCTTGGCTGCTATCCCCGGTGGTGCCCGAAAAGATGACCGAAGACGGGGAGATCAGATCTCCTTTCTCAAGAATCAAGGCGCGCTCGATGACCGTCTGAAGCTCGCGGCAGTTTCCCGGCCACCGGTGGTCAAGGAGCTTTTGACAGGCGGCCGTGGACAGTCCCTTGGCGCGCTTGTCCAAAGCGACCGCTCGGGTGGCCAACCATTTTCTGGCCAGTGGGATGATGTCCGCCTTGCGGTCGCGCAGGGCCGGAAGGCTGAACGTCAGCACCGACAGCTCGTTCATCAAATCCGATCGAAAAACGCGGTTCCTCACCGCTGCGCGCAGATCCGCGTTGGTTGCGGCGACCAGTCGCGAAGGCCTCTCAGCGTGTGAGACCCCCGCTGCGCCACGTTCGGCCTCCAACCAGCTGACGAGCGCCGCCTGAGCCTTGGAACTCACAAAGGTGACTTCCTCGATGAACAGCGTGCCCGACTGGGCGCGAACCGTCGCCGGCAATGGAAGGTCCTGTCCAGCGTGCCCGATCAGCTCCGCGTCCAGGGCCGACTCCGCGATTCCGTGACACTTGATCGTAATGAACGATCCTGTGGACCGAGCCGCTTCCATGCCGCACTCGTGAATGAACCTCGCCAGCTCTTCTGCTCCGGTCCCCGACTCACCCTGGATCAATATCGGCGTACCGGGAATGAGCGCGCTTTGACGCGCCAGCCGGACCGTTGCGGCCAGCCGGGGCGAATCGAGGATCGGATGTAGTGTGCCGGCCATATGGTTGCGGTTACAAGGGATCGCTCTCGAAACGTTGGCCGAGGCGTCGTTGCGCTCGCCCTGCACCAAACCAGCGGTCCGCCAGTTCGTAGAGGGTCGGCAGGAGAAGCATGGTCAACAATGTCGACGAGATCAGACCGCCGATGATCACGATGGCGAAGGGCCGCTGCGTGTCCGACCCGATGGCGTGAGACATCGCCGCAGGCAAAAGGCCCAGCGACGCCAGCAGGGCCGTCATCAGCACCGGCCGCAATCGCTGCGAGACAGCTTGCAAGATCGCGTCCTGACTGTCGGGCGTTCGCTCGCGGGCCTGGCGCACGTAGATGATCAACAGGACCCCGTCCATCACCGCCACCCCGAAGAGCGTGATGAACCCGACGGCCGCCGACACTGAAAGCTCCGTGTGGGTAAGAAAAAGAGCGAACACCCCGCCGACCGTCGCGAAGGGCACATCCAGCAGCACCACCAGCGCCGGCAGAGCCGCCTTGAAAGTCAGATACAGCAGACAGAAGATCACCAGGATCGAGACAGGAACGATGATCTCCAGCCGCTTCATGGCCCGACGCTGATTTTCGAATTCGCCGCCCCAGGTCAGGTAGTACCCTTCGGGCAACCTGACGTCGCGATTGGTCCGGGTCTGAGCCTCATCGACGAAGCTCCCCATGTCCCGCCCCTCGATGTTGCACTTGATCGCCAGGAAACGGCCTCCTTGCTCGCGGTTGATCTGGGTGCGCCCGGTGTCGACGTGGACCTTGGCGAGTGAAGCCAGCGGCATCCGCACCTGGCCATCGTCGCTGACAGGGATCTCCAGGCGGCCCAGACTGGCGGCGTCCGCCTCCTCTGGCAGGGGCAGGCGAACACGGACGCCAACCTTTCTTTCTCCCTCCCACATCTCGGTGGCCAGCTTGCCGCCGAATCCGCTTTCGACCACGTCCTCCACGTCGCGCACTTGCAACCCATAGCGGGAGATGGCGGCCCGATCGATGTCCGCCACCACGTGCTGGGCGGTGCCGGCGCGATAGATCTCCACGTCGCGCGCGCCGCGCGTTGACACCAGGATGCGGCGGACGGCTTCCAGCTTGTCGTGCATCAGGCTCAGATCTTGGCCGTAGATCTTGACCACGATCTGCCCGCGAATACCCGAGATCGACTCCTCGACCCTGTCCTTGATCGGTTGGCTGAAGTTGTATTCGACGCCGGGCCGCTTCTGCAGTTCCGCGCGCATCGCCTCGACCACCTGTTCCTTGTCGCGACCGGTGTGCCATTCGCCTTCCGGCCTCATCACCACGAAGGTCTCGGCCTGGTTCGGCGCTTCGTCGTCGGTCCCGTCCTCGGGATGTCCCTGTTCCGTGAGGACATCCTTTACTTCGGGGAATTTCAGCAAGGCCAGCCGGGTATCGCGCAGCAACTCGGCGCCGCGATTGAGAGCGATCGCGCTTGGCATGGTCACGGTGATGTGAATGTCGCCCTCGTTCATCTGCGGCAGGAACTCGGTGCCGAGGCGTGGGATCAACGAGATCGCGAACAACAAGATCACCAGGCCGACGATGCGGGTGCTGATCGGGTAGCGCAGGGCGACCCGCAGCGCGCTGAGATACCGAGCCCGCAGCCAGACCAGAAAGCCGGGATCCTCATCGCTGACCTTGCGATTCGTGAGAAGGACAGTGGTCAGGGCAGGCACGGCGGTCATGGTGACGATCAGCGCGCCGGCCAGCGCGAAGGCGTACGTCAGGGCGACCGGTCGAAAGATCCGTCCCTCGACCCTCTCAAGCGTGAAGATTGGCATCATGGCGGCGGCGATGATCGACATGGAAAACAATGTCGGCCGCACCACCTCCTTGGCCGCCCGGGCCACCACCTCAGGAACTTCCTCGGGCGGTGGCTGCTCCTCGGCCAGATGACGATACGTGTTCTCGACGAGAATGACGGCGCCATCCAGCAAGATGCCGAAATCGATGGCGCCCATCGAGAGGAGGTT
>DATLVT010000712.1:0-3021 GCA_035577105.1 Polyangia bacterium | reverse complement strand
GATCCGCTGGGGCGCGTGGCCATCGAGCGGCTGGGCGTGGTCGCGGGCGAGCGCATCCTCGACGTGGGGTGCGGGTGCGGCCAGACGCTGCTCCAGCTCGCCGCGCTCGCCGGTCCGACCGGGCAGGTGCTGGGTGTCGACATATCGCCGCCCATGCTCGCGCGCGCGCGGGAGCGCGCCGCGGGACGCCCGACCATCGTGCTCGCGCTGGGAGATGCGCAGGCGTACACCTTCGCGCCGGGGGCGTTCGACGCCGTGTACTCACGCTTTGGCGTCATGTTCTTCGACGATCCCCGGGCGGCGTTCAGCAACCTGCGCGCGGCGGCGCGGCCGGATGGCCGGCTCTCGTTCGTCTGCTGGCAGGACCTGGCGAAGAATCCCTGGGCCGCCCGCCCGCTGGAGGCGGTGATGCGTCTGCTGCCGGATGCGGCGATGCCCGACATGCTGCGCGAGGGCCGACCGGGGCCCTTCTTCATGTCCCAGCCCGCTCGTGTGCGCGCGATCCTCGGCGATGCCGGGTGGAAGGACGTCTCGCTCGAGCCCGTCGAGATGCCGCTGCACCTGGGCGGCGCCGCGACGCTTGACGAGGCGGTGGAGTACTCGCTTCAGATCGGCCCGGCGGCGCGCGCCATGGCCGACGCGCCGGAGACCCTCAAGCCATCGCTGGAGGCCGCCCTGCGCGCGGCGCTCGCGCCATTCGCCGGTGCGCGGGGCGTGTTCATGGACGGCGCCGCCTTCGTCGTCTGCGCGCGGGCGTGAGCGCCGGCGGCGCTGCTCGGGCGCTGGCCGGCGAAGTCGCGCTCAGGGCGCTTCGGCGATGCGCAGCAGTTCGGCGCACGCCAGGAACACGTGGTACAGGATGCGCGCGGGCGTTCCCGACACCAGGTGCGCGCCGTCGCGTGACACGTGGTTCACCCAGCTGGCGCCGTCCGCATAGAAAAAGTGGCTGCGCAGCCGCCCCAGGTGCGCGAACGCCTGCAGGCGGTACGCGGCGTCGCCGGTGGCCTCCCATCGCGCGACGCAGGCCTTGATGTACTCGGTTTGCGGCCACACCAGCTTGCTGTCGGTCAGCACCGCGCCGTCGGCGTTCACGCCGTCAAAGGCCATCCCGTGCAGCGGCCCGCGCGGATCCAGTCCGTGGCGCACCCCGAATTCAAACAGGCGCTGCGCCTGTGCCTGCAGGTCCTGCCGCGCGGACTGCCGCATGTACTGCGCCAGCAGCCAGACCCACTCGAACTGGTGGCCGGGCTCGCGCAGGGCGCCGGCGGCGCCTTCGGCCGGCCGCCATCGCGCATCGAAGTACTCGCCCAAGGTCCCGTTGCCATCGACGAAGGCGCGCGTGAACAGCGCGATCAGCTTGTCTGCGTAGCTCAGCCACACGGCATCGCCGCTGGCCGCGTGCATGGCCAGCGTGGCCTCCAGCAGGTGCATGTGCGGGTTCTGGCGCCGGGGCAGCTTGTCCGTGTGCGGAAACTCCTCGAAGAAGCCGCCGTGCACGCCGTCGGCCAGGTGGCGCTCCATGAATTCATAGGTCTGCGCGGCCAGGTGCAGGGCCTCCGGCGAGCCGGTGGCGCGGTGGTACCAGGCCATCGCGAAGATGACGAAGGCCTGGTCATAGGTATCGCGCGCCGGATCGATGATCTCGCCATGCACCGACGTGCTGCGATGCCAGCCGGCAAAGTCGCCGCCGCGGGCGCCGGCGCGGCGGACAAAGTCAAAGCCATGATCGGCAACGGCGCGCAGGTCGCCGCCGCCCGCCAGGACAGATGCGTGGCTGAACACATAGGTCAGGCGGGCCTGGTTCAGCACCGTGCGCGCGGGCGACGGGCCGGCGTGGCCCTGGGCATCCAGCGACTCGAAGAAGCCGCCCTGCGGATCGACGATGCGCGTGGCCCAGAAGGGACAGACGTGCTCCAGCAGCCACCGGCGCAGGTCCTGCGGGTCGGGGGCGGGGCGCATGTCAGGCTCAGGCTCCGTGGGGGTGTTCGCGAACCCGCGACACCAGCTGCGTGGGGCTGACAAAGCGCATGGCGATCAGCAGCCAGGTCAAGGTCACGGCCATATAGATGATGGCCATCGCGTCAATCGATTGCGGCGCGCGCACGCCGGCGGCGAACACGGCGTAGTACAGCGCCACCACCAGCGTCTGCGTGCTGGGTCCGCCGGTCAGGAAGGTCAGCTCGAACATCGAGATGGTGCGCACCAGCACCAGCAGCGACGCCGCCAGGATGCCCGGCATCAACAGCGGCACCAGCACGTGGCGAAACACCTGCCAGCTCCGTGCGCCGAACACGCGCGCCGCCGATTCCAGGTTGGTGTCGATCTGCTCGATGAAGGGCGTCATCACCAGGATCACGAAGGGCAGCGCGGGCAGCAGGTTGGCGATGATGACGCCCGTCAAGGTGCCGGCCAGGTTCAGCCGGTACATGACGGTTGCCAGCGGGATGCCGTAGGTGATGGGCGGGATCATCAGCGGGAGGAGAAAAAGGCCCATCAGGAATCGCTTGCCGGGGAACTCGCGCCGCGCCAGCGCATAGGCGGCGGGCAGACCGATCAGCAAGGCCAGCACCACCACCGCCAGCACGATCTGCACGGTGACCAGCAGGACGTCGGCCAGCTGGAATTCCTTCCACGCATCAAGGTACCAGCTGGTGGTGTAGCCGTCGGGCAGCCAGCTTCTGAACCAGCGCCTGGCGACAGAGCTGGTGGCGACCGAGGCGACGATCAGCGCCACGTTGATCAAGAAGAAGGTCATCAGGCCCACAACCAGACCGTTCCAGGCGCGCGCCGCCCAGGGGCTGGCGCGCCGCGCGGGCGGGGCGGCGCTGGTCACGACCGCGCTCATCCCTTGCCCCCGGTGACCGGGCCGCGATAGACGAGTCGGCGCAGTCCCAGCACGGCGGCCACCACCAGCAGCTGCGCCACGCCCATGATCATGGCAATGGCCGAGGCCATCGAATAGTCGTAGTTCTCGAAGGCGGCTTCATAGGCGGCCAGCGAGATGACGCGCGTGGGCCCGGC
>DATLVT010000711.1:0-2667 GCA_035577105.1 Polyangia bacterium | reverse complement strand
CGCGCTGCACGGCCTTGCGGCCAAGCGCCTGATCGAACGTCGGGCCTCGGAGACCGACGGACGCGAATGGGCCATCCACCCGCGGCCCAAGGCCGTCGCCATCAAGGACGACCTCAACGCTTCCAGCGCCGCCGTCACCGCCCGCCTCAAGAAGTTGCTGGGGGCGGGGGCCTTTCAGGACACCGTCAGCCGCCTGCGCGGAATTCGCGCCGCGCTGGAGTGACGATTTCTTGGCGGTAATAGTTGCATAGCTAACAATGTCAGGCGCCTCTGACCCCAACCAAAGGAGACCATCATGCCGATCCTCAACGTCAAAGTGTCCGGCCCCCGCTCGGATGAGCTGACCCGCGACATCTCCCGCGCCCTGGTCGAGCTCACGACCCGCGTGCTGGGCAAGAACCCGGAGCTGACCGCGGTCGCCATCTCGTACGTCGATCCGCGCGACTGGATCGTCGGCGGCAGGTCGCTGGCCGAGCAGGGCAAGAACAGCTTCTTCTTCGACATCAAGGTCGTCGACGAGACCAACACCAAGGCGCAGAAGGCCGAGTACGTGCGCGAGGCTTTCCAGGCATTCAAGCGCCTGCTGCCCGACCTGCACGAGGAGAGCTACATCCATGTCGACGACGTGCGCCCGACGACCTACGGCTATGGCGGGCTCACCCAGGAGTTCCGCTATCACCACCCGCCGGCGTGAAGGACCGGCCGGCCCGGGCGGACCGGTCCGTCCGTCGCCGGGGTTCGCCGACGGCCTAGGGATAGACGAACAGCTCGGAGATCGCCCACCAGATGGCGCCGCCCAGCTGCAGGCGCTTGGTCAGGGTCAGGCGGACGCAGCGCGCGGTGGCCGGCGCCGGCAACGTGATCACGAACGGCATGCTGCAAGCGTTGCAACCGGGTTGCGGTTCGTTTCCGCTGGCGATGGCCGGCCCGAACGTCACGCAATCGTTCGACGTGGCGAGATCCAGCGCGCCCGGATAGTCGCGCGGATCCGGACCGTTCACGCCCTTCTCGCCGCCCGCCCAGAAGAGCACCCTGGTGAAGACGTGTGGCGTGACCATGTCGAACGTGAACTGGTCACCGATCGTCTGCGACGGTGAGTTGGTGCTGCCGATCGACCAGCGCGTGTTGAAGTTCCCGTCGAAGGCGTTGGCGTACTTGAGGTCCATGTTAAGGGCCTTGGTGCCCGTCGCGAACGGGGGCATCGATTGCGCCGTCCAGCCCGTCCGGCTGTACGGTCCGCCGTCGGGCGTTCCCGAGATCACCTCCCCTGTGGCGGCGTCGCCCGCCCCCTCGCCCGGCCCGTCGCCGGGCGCGTCCAGCGGCGCGACGGCAGCGTCGGCGCCGCCGCTTCCCCCGGTCGTGCCACCCGTCGCGCTCTGACCCTGTCCGCCGCTGCCGCTCGACCCGCCCGGCCCGCCGCCGCTGCCGCCCGACCCGCCCGTGGCGGCGTCTCTTCCGCCGCTGCCGCTGCCGCCACCACCATTCGATTCGGAGGCAGCGCAGGCCGAGACGCCGAGCAGGGCCGCCAGCCCGACCAGCGTCACCCGGTGTTTTCTCATCGACAGCGCGGCCACGACGCGGCCGCTAGGCAAACAGGCCGGCGACGGTGCCCTTGTTCATCGCCGGATCGCCGAACGAGGTCATGGGCACGCCCATGGCGGTGCCGATCGCGCTCCAGACGTCGGTCATGTACTTTCCGCCAAAGCGCAGATGACGGCCCGTCTGCAGCTTCAGGCTCTTTCCCCCGAACATCAGGACCGGCATGTTCTCGACGGTGTGATTGGCGCCGATGGCGCACTCGTTGAAATAGACGACCAGCGTGTGATCCAGCAGGCTGCCGTCGCCGTCCGGCGTGTTCTTCATGTTCTGGATCATCTCGGCCAGCATCCGCGAGTAAAAGGCGTCGACCTGCGCGTGCTGCGCGTGCTGATCGGGCTGGTGGGAGAGATCATGGTGTCCGGCCGGGTTGGTGAAGTTCGGCATGATCTTCGAGAATCGCAGCGCCGACGCGCCGGCGGCGAAGCTGAACGTGGCGACCCGGGTCAGGTCACACTGGAACGCCGACAGGATGATGGCCATCTGATTGCGAGAGACGGCCTCGTGCTGAGCCTCGTCGATGGTCACGTCACCGGTGGGATCGGTCAGGGCGCCTTGCGTGGGCGGCTGGCAGGCGGGCACCGCTCCCGAACCGGGCGTGGGTGCCGTCAGTCGGGCCTCCAGCGTCTGGATGCCGGCAAGGTGAGCGTCCAGCTTGGGCAGCTGCGACTTTGGAACGGTGCCGCGCAGCCGCGTGAGGTCCTGGTTGACGAAGTCCAGGATGCCCATCTGCCGCGCGCGGAGCTGCGCCGCTCGTTCGGGCGACAGGTTCGGCATGGCCGCCCCGAAGAGGCCGTCGAACAGCGTCGCCGGTCGGCTCTCCGGAAACAGCGGCCCGTTCAGTCCGGTATATGACAGGACCTTGAAGTTCGGCAGCCCGACGCTGGAAGGCCGGTAGGCGGTGGCCTGGATCGACGGCGTCGACGTCCCTTGCAGCGCGGTCGATTTCTGCAGCATGAACTGGTCGAAGGTCGGACCGGCCGCGCACTGGTTCTTGGCGTTGAAATCGCCGCCGCTGTTGGTGCCCGGGATCTCGATCGGACGCCGGCCGGACATCATCACCATGATCCC
>DATLVT010000710.1:0-7758 GCA_035577105.1 Polyangia bacterium | reverse complement strand
GACTATCCCGACGGCAAGTTCACGCTGGCCTTCATCGGCTATGGCCCCGAGGACACCCATCCGGCCATCGAGTTGACCTACAACTATGGCGTGGCCACCTACGAGATCGGCACCGGCTTTGGCCACATCGCCATCGGCGTGACCGACATCCAGGCCGCCTGCGAGCAGATCCGCCAGGTCGGTGGCCGCATCACCCGCGAGCCCGGCCCGATGAAACACGGCACCACGGTGATCGCCTTTGCGACCGATCCCGACGGATACAAGGTCGAGCTGATCCAGAAGACCTAGAGGGTTGTCCTCGCTATCAAGGCAGGGTGTGGTGCTGGAAGGCTTCCCAGACGACGTCGGGGACGGGCGCTCCTTGCATGGCGGCCTGCAGGTACAGGACGTGGCCGGCGTTGATGGTGCACAGGGTGACCTCGGCGCCGCCGGCGCACTGGCTGTTGGTGCTGCAGATCCCGTGCGTGGTTGAGGGCGTGCCGGTGCAGTGATCCAGCTGGCTCCATTGATCGAAGTCGGCCTGCGCCCCCGGGAACATTCCGCCGGCATAAGGAACCAGCGGATCGGTCGTGCCGCGGAACATGATCACCGACAGCGGCCGCGACGGCTGGCAGGGCATGGTGCCGTTGCCCATGGACACCGGGGCCGAGGCCGCGAAGAGATCAGCCGCGCGGCAGGCCAGCAGATGTGACATGGCCCCGCCGTTGGACAGGCCGGTGGCGTAGATGCGCTTCGGATCGATGCAGGCGTCCTGCTGCACCTGGGCCACGACGGCGCGAATGAAGCCCTCGTCGTCGACGCCGGTCATCTGAGACATCCCGCAACACAGGCTGCCGCCGTTCCACGACGCGTTCAGTCCGTTCGGGTACACGACGATGAATCCGGTGGCGTCCGCCTTCTGTCGCCAGCCCGAGATCAGCTGCTGCGCGGTGGCGTTCGACGTCAGCCCGTGAATGTCCACGACCAGCGGCACGCGCTGGCTGCCGTCATAGCTGGCCGGCACGTAGACGATGTAGTCGCGCGCCACGCCGCCAAACTGCAACATGACGGTGGTGTTCCCCGCCTTCAAGCTGCCGCTGTCGCTGCCGCAGCCCGCGGTTCCACCGTCATCTCCCGCCACGACCTTGCCGCCCGTGCCCGCCGCGCCACCGCCACCGGATGTTCCGCCCGCGCCGCCGGCGTCAGCCGCAACCGGCGTGGTCGTTCCGCAACCCGTGCTCAAGACAACGGCGAAAAGCCCGATCGGAAGAACGGCTTTCATGACGGACCTCCTGTGGGGAGTTCTGACACCGCTGGCCTCGAAAACGAAAAAAAACTACAGCCGCTCGATCTTGAGGTGGACGACGCCCGGTATGCCTTCCAGGGCTTGCGCCAGCTCGTGACCCTGGACCGGTGCTGGCGTGCGAACCTCGAAGGTTATCCGGACGTGGCCGGCCGTGCGGTGACGCTCGTACTCCTCCTGCGAGACCAGGGCTCCCTTGCGGGTCAACGCCTCGACCACGGCGGGAACGGGAAATTGCGCTTCGTCGACCGTCACCATGACCCGCTGGCGGGCGATGGGTTCGCCGCGATCTTCGAAACGCCGCAGCAGGGTCAGCGCGCCCAGACCCAGCGTGGTCGCGAACACCGCCACCAGGTACATCCCGCCTCCGGCCGCCATCCCGATGGAGGCGACCAGCCATAGACCGGCAGCGGTGGTCAGCCCGCGGATGGTGATGCCGGTGCGCAGGATGGCGCCGGCACCCAGAAAGCCGATGCCGGACACGACCGCCGATGCGATGCGAGACGGATCGGTGATCATCAGATCGCCGGCGCCGTAGTGCTGGTAGTACGCGAACTGCGTCGAGATCACCATGAACGTCGCGGATGCCAGCGCCACGATCGAATGGGTTCGCAAGCCGGCCGGCCGCCCGTGCAGATCGCGCTCGAACCCAATCGCCGCGCCCAGCAGCGTGCCGATCAGGATCCGGAACAGCAGGTCTGCATGATCCGGCAGCGTGTTCACGGCAACGATCCTCGCACGACCAACCAGCCCACCGCAAAATCGTCGATGTCACTCTCATCAGCGGTGCTGGTCCGCCACCAACGTTGATATTCCCCCGGGAGGCCGGGCTGTGCTCGGCCGGCAAACCTTGCGAGAGGCGCTGGGTAGAGCCGGCGAGAGGCGCCAGCAGACCCCTTTCGCCCTAAGGAATTATCATCCCGCAGTTCACGAAGGAGAAGTTCGTGTCGATGTGGAAGTTCGAGGCCTCGGTGTGCCGTTCGGCGTGGAAGAGATCCATCGTGTAGACGCCGTTCTTGGTCAGGCCCAGGTCACCGGCCTTCATGTCGAGATCGACGGCGCCGTCGGCCGGCGGGTGCAGACCGCCCAGGTCAATGGCCAGCTTGCCGTTGATGAAGACCCACAGATCATCGTCGCCGGTGAACTTGAACGTCTCGCCGCCCTTGTACTGGAACTTGGTGTGAACCTCGGTCGTGAAGCCGAAGTTGTGGCTGACGCCGGCCAGATCCTTGCCGGAGTTTCCCCAGCCCGCGCCGTCCAGCGGAAAGAAGCTGCTGCTGGCGAAGGTCGAGATGTTCCCCTGCGGCTGCGCCTCGAGCTGCAGGAAGACCACGAACGGTTTGTTCACGCCGCTGGCTAACCGGTACCACTGATCAAAGTTCGCCTTGCTGGTGGTCATCTGACCGTACGGGCAGGCCACCGCGTTCATGACGTTCAGCTCGCACAGCGAGGCATAGGAAGGTTTGTTGTCGGCGCCCAGCGCCGCCGCCACCAGGTTCGGCGTGACGTCGCAGCCCTGGAAGGCCTCGAAGTCGGGGTGGCCCATCGGTTCGGTGGTCCCCTTGAAATCGCGAACCACGCCGATCAAGACGTTGCAGCCGTCGCTGCCGGCGACCACGCCGACACCCGGGACGCTGTCGCCGGGCAACGCATCGCCCAGCTTGTATCCGCCCATGTCGGCCTTGGTGAACTCCGACGGTTTGGGAATGGTGATGCCGCCGCCGCTGCCCGTCGCGCCGACGACACCACCGGTGCCGGCGCCCACGCCGCCACTGCCGGCGGCAAGCGAACCGCCGGCGCCGCCCGTTCCTGTCATCGGGGTGCTGCCACCCGTTCCGCCATCGCTGGCAGCCTCGCGCCGACCGGCGTTCGCACAGCCGGCGCCCACAACAAATGCGGCCGCGGCGAGCACCGCCACCGCTGGCAAGCCAAGACAACGCATCGACTTCAAATCCTCCATGCCCCGAAAAACTGAATGCCACTATACAGGGCGCGACTGAACAGAACACAACGAAGGAATGTTCAGTTCCTGGTTCTTCAGTTCGCTGGATCGACGACGCGCCCCAGGACCATCACCGAGCGCGCGGCGTCATCGGGGAGCAGAAACGGCAATGGTCCATCCACGCATCATGCGGCGTCGCGGGGCCGACCCGGTCCTGGCGCGAGGTCGATCTGCGCGGAAAGATCAGGGCTCGCTCTGGTCGTTCCGCCCGGGGACCTCAGGTTTCTGACGCGCCAGCGTCGCCGTTGGCCGGGCCCGGCAGGGGCGTGTTAGGTTCTCAAAGTGCCACTCAGCGGGAAGACAAAACTTAGAATCGTTCTCGGGTTGGTCGCGGCGTTGCTGGTGTTCGTCTCCGTCGAGGCGTTGCGGGTCTGGTGGTTTCGCGGGTACTCGCGCGGCACGCGCACCGGCGTGATCAGGAAGATCTCCTACAAGGGACCGCCCTACTGCAAATACATGATGGGCGAGATGGCGCTGCAGGGGACCTTGCCCGGGCAGCCGGTGGAGATCTGGGAGTTCTCGGTGGATGACGAGAAGCCCAGCAACCCGCTGGTCGTCAAGCTGCACGAGGCCGAGCGCTCGGCAGAGCGGGTGACGCTGCAGTACCGCCAGGATCTACATTCGTTGTTCCGTTGCACACCGTCCGAGTATTTCATCACCGGCATCGAGAAATAACGGTTCGGCTCGCCGGGCGCGCCGGAGAGCGCCTCCCTGAGGTCGAGGAGGATTTCCTGAGTCAGTCGCAGGCCACAATCGACATCGTCGGACAGGTCCTGGAGACCATCGAGGGGGTGCAGCGTCAACGCCCGGCCAATGGTCATCCCTTCGTCACGCTGTCATGGGCGCAGAGCCTGGACGGCAGCATCGCTCTGGAGGCCGGGCGGAAGTTCGCGCTCAGCGGTGGCGAATCGCTGGCGCTGACGCACGCCCTGCGCGCCTCGCACGACGCCATCCTGGTGGGCATCGACACCCTGCTGGCCGACGATCCCGAGCTGGGGGTGCGCCACTGGCCGGGTCCCTGGCCGGCGCCGGTCATCCTGGACAGCCGCCTGCGCACGCCGCCCACGGCGCGCCTGCTGGCGGCGAGTGAGCCGCGCCCGATCCGCATCGTCTGCACCGCGTCGGCGGATGAACGCCTGGGCAGTCCGCTGCAGGCGCGCGGGGCCCAGATTCTGCGCATGGCGGCCTGGCCCAACGGTTGGGTCGATCTGGAGGCGCTGCTGACGGCGCTGGCCGCCAGCGGGATCAAGCGCCTGATGGTGGAAGGCGGGGCCAAGGTGCTCACCAGTTTTCTGCGCGCCCGTCTGGGCGATTACGCGGTGGTCACCGTGGCGCCGCGCCTGCTGGGCGGGCTGGCCGCGGTGGGGACGCTGGAGCACGGGCAGCTGCCGCGGCTGTCGTCGCCCAGCAGCTTTCGGCTGGCCGACGATTTTGTGCTGTCGGGCGCCCTGCGCTGGGGAACGGACGGCGGATGAAACGCCGCGCGCTGGTCTTCCGCGGACCGCGGCAGGTGAGCGTCGTCGACGAGGAGTGCGGGCCGATCCCGGCCGGGCATCTGCTGGTGCGAACGCGCGTCTCGGCGATCAGCGCCGGCACCGAGCTGCTGGCCTATCGCGGTGAATTGCCGGAGGGCCTTCCCCTCGACGACACGCTGCCGGCGCTGGCCGGTGAAGCGGGCTGGTCGTATCCGTTTCGGTACGGCTATGCGGCGGTGGGCGACGTCGCGGCGGTGGGCGAGGGGGTCGCGGCCGGGTCGTGGATCGGTCGCCGCGTTTTCAGTTTTCACCCGCACGCCAGCGCCTTCACCGTCCCGGCGGCGCAGGCCTGGCCGGTGCCCGACGGGATCGACGGCGACACGGCCGCCCTGGTGGCGAACATGGAGACGGCGGTGAACCTGGTGCTGGACGCCGGGCCGCGCCTGGGCGAGCGGGTGGCGGTGTTCGGGCAGGGCGTGGTCGGTCTGCTGGTGACCGCGCTGCTGGCGCGGTTTCCGCTGCAGAAACTGGTGGTGGTCGACGGGGTGGCGGCGCGCGCGGCGCGCGGCCGGGCGCTGGGAGCGCACGCCGCCGTGGCGCCCGACGGCGCCGGGAATGTCCGCGCGGTCATCGGGGGTGACGGCGCCGACCTGACGTTCGAGGTCAGCGGCAATCCGGGGGCGCTGGACGGCGCCCTGGCGGCGACGGCGCGGGAGGGGCGGGTGGTGATCGGTTCGTTCTATGGGCGCAAGAAGAGCACCGTCGATCTGGGCGGGCACTTTCATCGCGGGCGGATCTCCATCGTCAGCAGTCAGGTCAGCCACATCGGACCGGCGCTGTCGGCCCGATGGGATCGCGCTCGGCGCCGCGACGCCGCCTGGGAGGCGCTGGGGCGGGTCGACAGCGCCGCCCTGGTCACCCATCGCTTTCCCATCGGGCGGGCGGCGGAGGCCTACGCGCTGCTGGACGCGGGCGCTGCGGAGACCGATGTTCTGCAGATTCTTTTGACTTATGAATGAAAGGCAAAGGCGGACATGAGCCAGTACACCGTCGGGGTTATCCGTGATTTCGTCGCCCAGCATTTCTTGTTCGGCGGCGACTGGGGTCGCGAAAATCAACTGCACTCGCATCACTACCGGATGGAGGTGATCTTCGCCGGCGATCGCCTGGATCGACACGGATACCTGCTGGACATCGCCGTCGTGAAGGAGCACCTCGATCGTCTGGTCGAGCGTTATCGCGACAAGACGCTGAATGAGCTGCCCGAATTTTCCGGCCTCAACCCCGGGATCGAACCGTTCGCCCGCATCCTGACCGAAGGCATGGTGCGCGCCCTGGAGCCGCGCAACCTGACCGCGCTGACCGTCAAGCTGTGGGAGAACGAAGAGGCCTTCGCCACCTTCACGGTCACGTTCGCCTGAGCGCGGGCGCGCAGCGCGCAACCGATTCGATGCGCATCGGTTTTGTCGTGCCCGGTGGCCTCGATCGGGTGTCGGGCGGGTTCATCTATGATCGGCATTTGATCCGGGCCCTGCGCGCCCAGGGGGCCACCGTCGACGTCTTGCCGCTGGCCTGGTTGTCGTTGCTGCCGGCGCTGGCCAGCAACGCCCTGCCGTTGCCGGCGGCGCCGGGCGCCCATGACGTGCTGATCGAAGATGAACTCTGTCATCCGGCGGTGCTGTGGCGCCATCGTCGGTCGCGCCGGCAAGGCGTGCGGGTGGTGGCGCTGGTGCACAACCTGGCCAGCCGCCAGCCGGCGACGCAGCAGCGGCGACTGCGCGCCGCCGTCGAACGCGCCTACCTGCGCAGCGTCGACGGCGTGGCGGCGGTCTGCGCCAGCACCCTGTGCGACGTCGAATCGCTGACCGGTCGTTCGCTGCCCATCATCGTGGCGCCCGCCGGGCGCGATCACGTCGCCGCCCTGGACGGCGATTTCGTGGCGGCGCGCGCGCTGGCGCCGGGCCCGCTGCGCCTGATGTTCGCGGCGACGGTGGCGCCGGCCAAGGGGTTGCATCGTCTGATCGAGGTGTTGCAGGCGCTGATACAGGCCGGGCAGGACGTCACCGTCGAGGTGGCGGGCGCGCTGGATCAAGACGTTCCCTATGTGTGCGCGTTGCGGGCCCGGTTGCTGGACGCGCGTCTGGACGGGCGCGTGCGCTGGCACGGGCTTCTGCGCGGCGATGCCCTGTGGGCGGTGTACCGTCGCTGTCACGCGCTGGCGCTGCCGTCGGATCGTGAGGCGTATCCGCTGGTGGCGATCGAAGCGCTGGGCTCGGGCCTGCCCGTGCTGGCCACCGATCAGGGGGGCACAGCCGAGTTGCTGGGCGTCGGCCTCCACGGGCGCTGCTTGCCGCCCGACGATCGCGCCGCCTGGACGGCGGCGCTGGCCGGATGGGCGCGCGATCGAAACAGCCTGGCCGCCGCCGGACGCGGGGCGCTGTCCCGCTTTCAGTCTCTCGGCACCTGGGGCGACGCCGCGTCGGGTGTGCTCGCCCTGTGCCGGCGTCTGCGCGACGGGCAGTGATCGGCCGGCGAACGCCTTATGCGGCGACACCTCCTATGACGATGAACCTGACCCCGCCCCCTCGCAGCGTATCCAGCGCCTTGCGATAGTCGGTCATCGATGCAGGCGTGCTTTCCGGCCCGCCACGACCCGCGCGAAGGTCGAGTCACATTCAGGCGGCCGTGGCCGTGCGCCACTCGCGGGCGAAGAGCACCAGCGTCGGTACCATGGCCACGGTGGCGGCCGGCCACAGCAGCGACGGGGGCAGCACCGGAAACAGCGCCGTGGTGACCAGGCCCATCTGCACACCGGCCAGGAGGCGGGCCCGCGGGTTGGGGCGCAGGCGTTCCGGGAACGACGGCATGTCCCAGCGCGCGCGCAGGCGCAGGCCGGCCTGGAACAGTGGATAGGCCGCCGACAGCAGCAGATACCAGGGCGGCAGCCGGCCCAGGCGCACGGCCAGAAGAGGCGCCACCAGCAACCCCAGCGCATCCGT
>DATLVT010000709.1:0-2869 GCA_035577105.1 Polyangia bacterium | reverse complement strand
TCGGATCTGCCGGGCGCCAGCAACATCGACGATCGGGACGCGGCCCGGGGCGCGGGCGGCAGCGCCACGGGCGGCGGCAAGGCGGGCGGAACGGGGGGCGGCCAGGGTGGGTCAGCGGGCGGATCGATCGGCAGCGGCGGCGCCAGCCCGGACGCAGCCGCTGACATCGGGACCAGCAGTGACGCCGTCTCGTCCGCCGGTGGCAGCGGCGGCACCGTCGTCAGCACTCTTCCCAGCGGGCCCAGCGACGGTTGCCACATGACGCCCGCCGCTGGCGACCTGCCGGGCAAGTGGGTGCTGCACAAGATCGACGTCACCGGCGTGGCCGCCGAGTTCATGTCGGGCGGCAAGGAATACGGCACGCAGGGCGGCTATGACTTCACCCACCGAAACTATTTTCTGAAGCTGCCCAGGAATTACGACAGCACCCGCGCCTATCCCCTGGTGATGTCGGGCGGCGGCTGCGGCGCCACCAGCGGCACCAGCGGCAACGGCGGCGGGGCCAACGCCTTGCCCGACGATCAGGACTTCGCGGTGCAGGTGGGCCTCAGCTATGTCTATCCGCAGAACGCCGGCGCCTGCTTCGCCGACGGCTTCGCCGACACACCGGACCTTCCCTATTTCGACGCCGTGGTGGCCGAGGTGGAAAAGAGCAGCTGCGTCGACAGGGGCAAGGTCTTCATGAGCGGCTTTTCCAGCGGCGCCTGGGAGACGTACATGCTCAGCTGCGCCCGGGCCGGCGTCATCCGCGGCGTCGGCACCCAGGCGGGCGGTCTGCGCTCGGTGCGCCCGCCGTGCACGGGTGTTCCGGTCGCCGCCTTCCTGACCGCCGGCACCAATGACGCCAATCCCATCCACAACGTCGATTCCAAGACCGGTTTCGATTCTGGCTCCGCTCCGGCCCGCGACGTCATCCTGAAGACCAACGGTTGCACCAGCACCGAGACCGCGCCCTATACCTCCGACAAGGCGCCCGCCACCTGGAACTGCAAGCAGTACACTTCGTGTCCCAAGGCTTACCCCGTCATCTGGTGCGAGATCCCCGGCGGCCACGGCGCCGGCTCTCCGTCGGCATTCTGGCCCTTCTGGAACGGGTTGCCGGCGCCCTGACGACCCGTGCCGGCCTTGAGGTAACATCCCGGCCGTGGCTGGCCGCGTCTGTTCACCGGCGCTTGGTCTTCTCGCCCTCGGTTGCGGCGCGTGTGCCCTGGTACTGGGGGCCTGTGGTGGCGGTGCCGGTGCGCCGGGTTCGGGCGGCGCCGACGGGGCCGCCGGTCAGGCGGGCGGCAGCGGCGGCGCCATCGGGGGCGCATCGGGCGCGACCGGCTCCGGCGGCGCCGCTGGCGGCGACGGTGGCAGCGCCGTCGACGCGGCGGGTTCGCCACCCGACGCGCCGTCAGAGACCGCCGCTCCTGATGTCCCCGCCGGCGAAACCACCGCGATGTGCACCCCGTGCACCGACTATGCGCCCGCCACGCTGACGGGCAGCGTGCAGGACGCAACGTTGAACCAGCTGTCGGGAATCGCGGTCAGCCATCGCAACCCCGGCGTGCTGTTCGTGCACAACGATCACACCGCCACCGTCTTCTGGGCGCTCAGCCCCACCGGCGCGCTGCTGGCCACGTTCAATTACACGGGCGTCACCGTCCGCGACGTCGAGGACATCGCCGTGGGCAGCTGCCCCGGGGGCACGTGCGTCTACCTGGCCGACATCGGCGGCAACCTGGCCCCGCGCCCGGACTACACCATCGTGCGCGTGCCCGAGCCGGTGGTGGCCACCGCCGGCGGCACCGCAGCGCCGGCCAGCGTGGCCGCCGAGAAGCTGGTCTTCACCTACCCCGATGGGGCCCTGCACAACGCCGAATCGCTGTTGATCGATCCGCGCAGCGGCACGCTGTACATCATCGACAAGGTGAACGCCGGCATGCACAGCACCGCCTATCGATTGCCGGCCGGTTTTGGCGGCGGGCCCGTGGTGGCGGTCAAGATCGGCGAGCTGCCGGTGCCGATGGCCAACGACACGCCGGCCACCGCCGCCGACGCGCACCCGTGCGGCACCGGGTTCATCCTGCGCACCAACAACACCGCCTACGAATTCCGCATCGCCGCTACCGCCCCGTTCGAAGACGCCTTCAAGGCCACGCCGATCGCGGTGCCCGTCGGGCAGGAGCAGCAGGGCGAGGGCGTCAGCTATCAACCCGACGGACGCGGTTTCTATACGACGACCGAGGGGAACACGCCGCCCATCCACCACATGGCTTGCCGCTGACCGCGCCGCCGCCGCTGCGTGATTGATCAGCGCAGGGCGAACAGGCGCGCCGAGCCGGCCTCGACCGAGGCGCTCAGCGCACCGCGGGCCGTGGAGAGGCCGCCGCTCCACAGATCGGTCACGTCGTAACTGGTCGCTGGGTCCAGCCCGGCGCGCGCCAGATCGACCGACGACGTGACCGCCGCGGCGCCGAAGTTGAACACCGCCAGATAGGTCGCGCCGCCTTCGGGCAGGACCAGCGCGCTGGACGGGTCGGTTCCGGTGTTCCCCTCGACGGGGCGAAAGGCCGTGCCCAGGCGGGCCACGTCGTTGATGCGGTTGTTGGTCAGGTAGGCGCGGGCCAGCGCTTGCGCCGGCGGTCTGGTCAGATCGTCGCCGTTCAGAAACACCGTGCCGGACACCACCGCCGACACCAGCCGGGACATGTTGTCGGTGGCGGAGAATCCCTCGAACACCATCTGGTCGGGATCGTTGAACCGGTAGAGCTGTCGGTTGATCCACCAGCCGTACGACGCCGAGTTCATCTGATAGTGGCTGCTGGTCAGTCCCAGCGCGGCGCCGAAGGCATCGCAGGAGACGCGGCGGGCGTGGGCAAAGCCG
>DATLVT010000708.1:0-3911 GCA_035577105.1 Polyangia bacterium | reverse complement strand
ACCCTGGCTGTCAAAGTTCAGGACGTCGTTGTCGATGATCTTCGCCGAGATCGTCACCGTGGGGATACCGGTGGCGCTGACGTTGATGGTGACCGTGTCGTCGCTGGTGTCGTCGTCCTCGGCGGCGGTCAAGGTGATCTGCTGCGGGATGAAGTAGTTCTTCGAATTGAAGGTCAGCGTCGTCACGTTGGTCGACAGCTTGGCGGCGTTGGTCGACGCCAGCGTCACGGTCACCGTGCCCAGCGGATCAAAGGCCAGCACAACGCTGGCCTGTTCATTGTTGCCCTCGGTCATCATGACCTGTCCGGGCATCACCTTGATGGCCTGCACGTCGTCGTCCGTGACCTCGACAAGGACAGACGCCGTCGTCACGCCCGCCGCGGACAGCGTCAGCTTGGTGCTGTTCTGCACGGTGTCCAGATCGTCTGTGCCAAAGACAGTGATCGTCTTCGGCCCGGTGTCGTTGGCGTCGAACGTCACCACGTCGTGATCGACGGTGGCCACAGTGGCGTCGCCGCTGGCGACCATGAGAGAGACAGGCGTCGAGGAACCGCGGCTGAGGCTGACTGTGAAGGTGGCCCCCTTCATGTCGCCCTCGTTCACCTTCACGGTGGTGTCGCTGATGATCAGATTGATCGCCTGGGGCGGCGCCATCTCTTGCGGCAGGTCCGTCGTTTTCTCGACGAGGGCGTCGACTGTCTCGGGCCGATCGGCGCCGGCGTCGTTGGGCCGGGTCGTGCTGTCGCCGCAACCCTGCGCGGCCAGTACCAGGACGCCGCCAGCAACACAGAAAAGAAAACTAAGAGATCGAACCGACGCCGTCGACGCTTTAACCACGATGAGCCTCCCGACCATGAACGAG
Organism: Polyangia bacterium; assembly: GCA_035577105.1. Lineage (GTDB taxonomy): Bacteria > Myxococcota_A > Polyangia > Fen-1088 > Fen-1088 > DATKEU01. The sequence continues at coordinate 3,049 of DATLVT010000708.1, read as the reverse complement.
CCAAGCTAGAAAACTTCGCAGTTGCCTCTGGCTGAAGGCCTCCCGCGACCCGGCACAATAGGGAAAACCCAAACTGACCGCAAGCGATTCGAGGCCACTGCAGTGACCTTGACCGTGACCGGGCGAACAAGATACAAGCGGCCGTGCACTTTCAGATCCCGCGACCGCTGACCAGGACGGCGCTGGCGATGTCGTTGGGAGCGATCACAGTCTCATTGGTCGCCTCGGGGTGCACCGAACCGCAGTCCGGCGTGGTGGCAAAGAAGTGGTGCCTGCCGCTCGACGGCGACACCACTGCGGTGCTGGACGACATGGAGGACGGCGACGACAACAGTTGCGCCAACCGGACCGATGGCGTCCTGGGGACCTGGAACGTTCGCAGCAACGGCCTGGCCAGCCCCATCGAATATCCCAGTGGAAACAAGGTCGTTACCCTTGTCGACGATCCCTATGACCGGCGGTCGACGCGCGCCGTGCACTTCAAGGGAGCCGGCGTCGGTCCGGCCACGATGATGCCCGCGCCGGCCATCTCGGACGTGTGGGCGGGGGTGGGGATCAAGATGAACACGCCGTTCGCCCTGACCTCGTCGTCACCGCTGCTGAAGTTCTATGCGCGGGTGGTGGGCGACGCCGACGCCGGCATGGCCGAACCGCTGCGCATCCGGGTCAACCTGATCGCCGGTTCCACGCCGGATTGCGACAGTGGCCCGGACGTTCCTTGCGCAAACCACCTGGGCGCCGTGGTGCCGATCAACGCGACCTGGACCCAGTACAACGTCGCCGTGTTCGCGCTGGAAGACATGGCCAGGCCTGCCGACGGCGACATCAGCGAGATCAGCGAGATCCAGTTCCGTTTCGCCCAGTCTTATGGCGAGACCGCCCGCCAGGCCGCCAACCCTCCGGCGTTCGACATCTGGATCGACGACATTCAGTTGACGCCATGATGATGCCGACCATGCGTTACGCCAGCCTCTGTTGTTTCGTCGGTGTCGTGGCCGGCATGGCCACCCTCGCGGCGGCGACGCCGGCGCAGGCGCAGGCGCAGGAAGATCCCAAGGCGGTGGCCCGCGCCAAGCTGGTGGAGGGGAGCGACCTCCTGAAGCGCGGCGAATACCGGGAAGCGCTGGTTCGCTTTCAGGAAGCGTACGCCCTGGTCCCCAGCCCGAAGATTCTCTACAACTTTGGCCTGGCGTACATCGGACTGTCGCGCAACGCCGACGCCATCGACGCCTTCGAAAAGTTCCTGGCCGAAGCCCAGGACGCCGCGCCCGAGCTGCGGGCCAACGCTGAACGCCACCGCAACACCCTGGCCCAGCAGACCGGCAGCCTGATCGTCGAGGCCGACGTCAAGGACGCCGAGATCTCCGTCGACGGCCGGGCGCGCGGAACGACCCCGGCGCCGGGACCGATTCGCCTCGACCCCGGTCCCCATCAACTGGTGGTGGAGAAGGCCGGCCTGCCGCCCTACACCCGCCGGATGACCATCGAAGCCGGGCAGAAGATCATCGTCGAAGCGCGGCTGACCAAGGAGGCCGCGCCGGCGCCGCCGCCGGTCATCACCGTGGTGCAGGCCCCGCCACCGGTCGTCCCGACTGAAAAATCGACGCCATCGCACACCTTGAAATGGAAGCTGGGCCTGGGCCTGGGTGTGGTGGCGGTGGCCGCCCTGGGCTTTGGCGTCGTCGAGCGGCTGGGCGCCAATTCGAAGTTCAACGACTTCAACAACCACCCCGACACCGGGCAAGGGCCGGGCCAATGCGACACCGACGCGCGCGTTCCCAGGAACGGCGGCGCCGACTGCACGTCGCTGCTGGACGCCGGCAACAGCGCGGCCAGCAAGGCGACCGTCGGCCTGATCATCGGCGGCGTGCTGGCCGCCGGCTCCGTCGCTCTGCTGGCCGTGTCGTGGAATGACCGCGTTGAAGAGTCGCCAAAGACCGCGGCTCGAGCATCGGCGTCCACCACGATGGCCCTGCGTTGCAACCCGTCGCTGCTGACTCCCGGCCTCAGCTGCAACCTGAGATTCTAGCGCGCTGAGCCGGCCGGGTTTATGCTGGCGCCCAAGGCTCTGCCCATGACCGATGTCGTCCTCACTCTGATCGGCCCCGATCGTCCTGGCCTGGTGGAAGCCGTCGCCGGCATCATCGCCGCGCACGGGGGTAACTGGCTGGAGAGCCGCATGACCCACCTGGCCGGCATGTTCGCCGGGATCTTGCGCGCCGAGCTGCCGCCCGAAAAAGCCGCCGCCGCCCTGAAGGCGCTGGGCGCCCTTGAGGGACGCGGCCTGCGCGTGGTGGCCGAGGCGGTGCCCCGCCCCGTCGCCGCTCCGGCGCCTGCCGCGCGGGCCATGGAGATGGAGCTGGTCGGGCTGGATCGGCCGGGGATTGTCCGCGAGATATCGCAGCTTTTGGCCGCCAGCGGCGTCAACGTCGAGGAGCTGACCACCGATCGGCAAAGCGCGCCCATGTCCGGCGAGATGCTGTTTCGGGCCCGCGCCCACATCCACCTTCCGATCAACACCGACCCGGCCGCCTTGCGCGCCGCGCTGGAGCGTCTGTGCAGCGACCTGATGGTCGAGGTCAAGCTCGAAGACCAACCCCTGCCTGGCCGATAAGCCCGCCAGGCCCGCCTCCCCGGACCCGGCAGTCACCGCTCGGCATTACCAATCGGCATGCTAGGCTGTCTGGATCTCATGAAGCGCCGACCGCACCTGCGCGGCCAACTGGGCCGCGGCGCGCTGCTGGCCTTGCTGGGCCATGGGCTGCTTCTGGCCCCCCTGATCGTGTTGACGCTGGTCAACGCCGCCCGCGAGGAGGCACAACGCGCGGAAGAGGTCGACGTGGCCTTCCAGAGCGTGTCGCCCGACGAGCTGCCGGCCGATCTCCCCCCGCTGGAGGACCTGACCCAGCCGCCGCCGGCGCTGTCCGACCGATCGCCTGAGCGCAAGAAACCCAAGCTGGCGCCCAAGGAAAAGGAAAAGCAAAAGGACAAATCGGCCAAGCCCGTCCCGCCCAGCAAACCGGAACCGGAGGTGAAGATACCGCCGCTG
>DATLVT010000707.1:0-4870 GCA_035577105.1 Polyangia bacterium | reverse complement strand
CCGACGGGACCATCAAAGGGGCGCTGGTGGTCGGCTATGTCCTGACCGCGCGCGACGCCCAGGCCAAGCACGAGATCATGGGCAGCGACGTGGCTTACTTCCACAATGGCAAAGTGCACACCTCCAGCTTTGTCTCGGAGGGGACCGGCGAGAATGCCAAGGAAGACGGCAACAAGACCCAGGCCTTGAACGCCATCCTCTTCACGTCGCCCGAAAAGTGGGGACAGCAGGTGGTGCAAAAAGGGGCCAAGAGCGATCTGTTTCACCTGACGCTGGACGGTCGCGAATACGCCGCTGTGGCGGCGCCCCTGCAGGGCAACGCCTTCGACAAGACCAGCGGCGTGGTGGTGCTGAGCTCGATCTCCGATCAGCTGGACTCCGTGTCGGGCGCCGGGGCCAAGGTGATCGGCTTTGGGCTGCTGGCCATCCTGGTGGCGGTGGCGGCGTCGGTGATGACGGCGGTGCGGTTTATCAAGCCGCTCGACAAGATCGAGCTGGGCGTCGCCGAGATCATCAACGGCAACATCGACTATACGTTCAAGCCGGTGGGCCCGGACTTCGAGGGGCTGTCGAACGGTCTGAACGTCATGCTGGCGCGCCTGCTGGGCCGCGACGAGCCGAGCGAGGACGACGTCGAGGAGGAGGCCGACGAGTCGCAGCGGTGGCGTTCCGATCAGGTGCTGGTCGAGGAGATCTCCCCCGATACGTCAGGTCAGCCCAGCTCGGATCCCGTGGTGCAGAGCCTGGCCCAGGAGAACGAGGCCAACTACTACACGCGCATCTTCAACGAGTACGTCGCCGCGCTGAAGAGCCAGAGCAAGCCGACCGCCGGCATCACCGTGCAGGCCTTCACCGCCAAGCTGCGCTTGATCGAGGGGGGCCTGAAGCAAAAGTGGAAGGCCCGCATGGTTCGGTTCCGCGTCATCACGCAAGGCGACCAGGTCACGCTGCGCCCCGTCCCGATCTTTTGAGCGTGGGAGGGCCAGGCCCTCCCGATCCACTCGCTTTTCAGGGGCGGGTGACTTAAACGTTGAGAGGATGGTTCAGACCGGGCTGGACGTGTTTTGTGCTGACCATGTCTCCCTGTGCCGGGGGAGGCGGGTGGGGGTGCTCTGTCATCCGGCCAGCGTGGCATCGGACCTGACGCACGCCGTGGATCGCCTCATCCAGGCGGGCATCCGGCCGACGCGGCTGTTTGGTCCGGAGCACGGCGTGCGGGGCGAAGCGCAAGACATGATCGGGGTCGCCGACGACCGCGACGCGCGCACCGGCGTTCCGGTCTCCAGCCTGTACGGCAGCAGCTTTGATTCGTTGACGCCGACGGCCGCCGATCTGACCACGGTGGACGTGCTGATCGTCGATCTGCAGGACGTCGGCAGCCGGTACTACACCTATGTGTGGACCATGGCCCTGGCCATGACGGCGGCGGCCAAGGCCGGCGTGGCGGTGGTGGTGCTTGATCGGCCGAACCCCATCGGCGGCCGCGATGTCGAAGGCGGCGCGCTGATGGAGGGGCACGAATCGTTCGTCGGTCTGGGATCGGTGGCGGTGCGCCACGGGCTGACGGTGGGGGAGATCGCCCGGCTGATCAAGGCCGGGATGCCCTGGACCAAGGGGAGCTTTGCCCGGAGCCTTGATGTGGACCTGACGGTGATCGCCATGCGCGGCTGGCGGCGCGGTGATGCCTTCGACGTCACCGGTCTGCCCTGGGTGATGCCCTCGCCCAACATGCCCACGCTGGACACGGCCTTTGTGTACCCCGGCCTCTGTCTGGTCGAGGGGACCAATCTGTCCGAAGGCCGGGGGACCACGCGGCCCTTCGAGATCATCGGGGCGCCGTTTCTGGACGGCCATCGCCTGGCGGAGGAGCTGCACCGGCAGGCGCTGCCCGGCGTGCGCTTTCGGCCACTGTCGTTTCGTCCCATGTTTCACAAGTTCGGCGGGCAGTCGTGCGGCGGCGTTCAGCTGCACGTGACGGAGCGGGCGCTGTTCCGCCCTTACCGCACCGGGATCGCCCTGCTCAACGCCGCGCGCGCCCAGGCGCCCGAGCAGTTTCGCTGGCGCACGGAGCCGTACGAGTTCGTCTCGAACCCGGTGGCCATCGATCTGCTGACCGGCAGCGACGTCGTTCGTCGGGCCATCGATGACGGCGTCTCCACGGCGGAGATCGCCGCCACCTTGGTGCCGTTCGAGGCGACGTTTTCCGACGGGCGCGCCCCGTTCCTGATGTACGAATAGGAAGGACGATGCGGGTCGCGCTTTTCGGCGGAAGCTTCAATCCTCCGCACGTGGCCCACCAGATGGTGGCCCTTTACGTGCTGGAGACCGCCGCCGTCGACCAGCTGTGGTTCATCCCCTGTTTCCAGCACGCCTTCGGCAAGCCCCTGGCGCCTTTCGACGATCGCTTTGCCATGTGCCAGCTGGCGGCGGTGTCGCTGGGACCACGGGTGCAGGTCAACGACGTCGAGCGCGAGATCGCCCAGCCCAGCCGGACGCTGGTAACCGTGCACGCCCTCATGGCCCGCCATCCCGAACATCAATTCAGCTGGATCGTGGGCGGCGATCTGGTGCCCGAGATCGACAGCTGGTACGGCGCGGCCGAGCTGCGACGAACCGTGCCGTTTCTGATTGTCGGCCGCGCGAGCGCGGCGCTGGGCCTCGCCGGTGCGGCCGTGTCAGCGACTGTGATGATGCCGGCCGTCAGCTCGACTGATGTGCGCCGCGCGCTGGCCGAAGGAAAATCCGTGGAGGGACTCGTGCCGCGGACCGTTCTCGATTACATATACCAGCGAGGGCTATTCCAAGCCCGGGAGCCAGAATGACCAGCGAGATGTCCGAGATCGAAGTGAACGCGAGGGCCATCAGCGAAGGGCCGGCCGAGCCGACCCCGGTTGTGTTCATCATGGGGGCCGGCGTCGTGGGCACCGCCCTGGCGGCGCGCCTGGTGCGCGCGGGCGTGCCGGTGGCCGGGCTGCACGGTCGACAGGTCGAGCTGTCCGACGCGGCCAGCGCCGTCTCGGGCGTTCTGGCCAGCACCGGTGAGATCCCGGAGATCTTCTCGGAGTCGGAGGTCATCATCATCTCGGTGCGCGACGAGCGCATCCCGGAGGTGGCCGAGCGTCTGGTGCGCGAGAAACGCTTGCGCCCCGATCAGGTGGTGCTGCACACGTCAGGTGCCAACGCTTCGGCGCAGATCTTGTCCGCCGTTCGCCCACACGTGCGCGCCGTCGGCACCTTGCATCCCCTGGTGTCGTTCGCCGATCCGCACGTCGCCGTCGAACAGATTCGCCACATCGCCTTCGGCCTGGAGGGTGACAAGCCCGCGGTGGACGTGGCCACGCGGCTGGTGCGCGCCCTGGGGGCGACGGCCGTCTACTTGAAGGCGGAGAACATGCCGCTTTATCACGTGGGCGCCGTCATCGCGGCGAACTATGTCGTCGCGCTGGCCGACATGGCCCAGGGCCTGCTGACCAAGGCGGGCGTGCCCCAGGAACAGGCATTGCCGGCGTTGATTCCGCTGCTGTCCAGCGTGGTGCACAACCTGGCCCACCTGGGTTTGCCGGGCGCGCTGACCGGTCCCGTTGAACGTGGCGACGTCTCGTCGGTCGAGCAGCACCTGCGCACGCTGGAGGCGAAGGCGCCCGAGATGCTGGAGCTGTATCGCCTGCTGGGACGCGACGTGTTGCGGCTGGCCCGGTTGAAGCGTCCGCTGGATCCGGCGGCGGCGGGGCGTCTGGAAGCGCTGTTCGCCGGCGGCGCTGACGCGTCGCCATCCGGGGACGGCGGCGGTGGTGGAAAAACCACCGCCAAGAAAAAGCGCTGAGAGCGATCGCCCTTCGGTTATAGACTGAGGGTCATGATGCGGAAGCAGTCTCTCGTCGTCGCCAGCGCATGTCTGGGGGTCGTTCTTGCAACGGTTGCCGTGGCCGGCGTCGCATCGGCGGGTGGCCCCGAGGACCTGTTCAAGGGGAAGATCATCATCACCAAGAAGCGCCTGCCGATGAAGTTCTCGTCGCAGGCCGCCTTCATCAACGAGCTGAAGAACTCCAAGATCGACAAGGTCTGGCCGACGGAAGAAAAGGACGCTGACCACGGGACCTGGAATCTGGAGTACATCGCGTTCTTCGCCCAGCCGCTGAACGACAACGAGATCCAGGTCAAGTTCTATGACATCACCGGCGGCGATCGAAAGTACGTGGCGGGCGATCCGCAGTACACGCGCGAAAAGGGGTCGCGGATCTTCGGCTCCAGCATCCAGCTGGCCAAGCCCGAGTTCGACGTGCGCAAACACTATTTGATGACCGTCGAGTCGGGACACCGGGTGATCGCGCAGACGATGTTTTGGCTGCTGGGCAAGGGCGCCAACTACAGCGGCAAGGTCGAATTCTCCGACGAGGAGACCAAGGCCAAGTAACCGTCCGGCCGCGCGAGGGCCCGCACCGGGGCCGCGGCCGCCGCGGTCGCTTGTTTGACGATGTCGGCGGGAGGCGTTATCTACGACGTCTCGTGAGAATTTTCCCCCTGGTGGTGTTGATTTGCGCGCTGGCGCCGCAGGCGCGCGCCGCGCCCAAGACCAGGCCGCTGGCGCCGGCGGCCCTGGAAAAGCTGCGCGGTGAGCTGCGCGGCGAAGACGACGACGCTGCCGTGCACGCCGCCAAGCAGCTTGGTGAATCGGGCAGCCCCGTCGCGACCGACGCCTTGATCGGCACGCTGGCGGACGGGACCACGCCGGCGCGGGCCCAGGCGGCGCTGGATGCTCTGGCGCCGCACGGGATGGCCAAGGCGCTGGACGTCTTGATCCTCTATGCCGGCCATCGCAACGCCGAGCTGCGCGTCCACGCGGTCAAGGCGCTGGGCGCCGTCGCCGACC
>DATLVT010000706.1:0-21272 GCA_035577105.1 Polyangia bacterium | reverse complement strand
TGATAGTCGATGTTGATGTCGGCGCCTGGCCGCTGGGTGGGGCCAGGCGGCAGCCCGTGGTCGTACAGCATCATGTCGTGCTGGATCATGCCCAGCCAGCGCGGCTCGGGAAATTTGTGCGAGCCGGGGGGATCTTCCACGCCCTGTCGGGCGGCGCGATCGGTGACGTAGGCGCGCGAGCCGTCCATCCCTGTCTCTTCGTTGCACCAGAAGGCGAAGCGGATGCTCACGTCGGTCTGCACGGTCGCCGGGGCGAAGGCCCGCGCCACCTCCAGCACCAGCGAGACGCCCGAGCCGTCGTCGTCGGCGCCGCCGCCGTTGCCCCGGCCGTCCAGGTGGGCGCCGACGATGTACATGCGATCGGGTGATGTGCTGCCTACCTTGGTGACGAAGGTGTTGATGCGCGGTCCTCCCTGGAAGGTGTAGCTGTGGTGTTCGACGGTATAGCCGAGCCCGCTCAGGGTTTGATCCAGCCAGGCCGACGCGGCGTCGAACCGGGTCGAGCCCTGTAGCCGATCGCCAAAGCCGGCCACGGTCTTGATGTTGTCGCGGAACCTCTGCGGGCTGAGCCCCGCCACCAGCATCGCCGCGGCGCCGGTGGCGCTGATGACCGGCGCATCCAGCGAAGGCGCGCCCCCTGCGCCGCTGTCATCGCCGGCGGTGGGGGCGTCGGCGTCGGCAGGCGAGGGGGCGGCGTCGCTGTCCGGCGTCGGGCCGGGACCCGGGTTCGCATCATCGCCGGGACGACCACCCGGACCGGGCGCGGCATCGACCTGGCCGGTCGCTCCGGCCGATCCCGGCGATCCGCCCGATGAGCCGCCGGGCGGCGACGAGGCGCGGCCGCCGTTTGAAGACTGATGACAGCCGGTCAACAGCCCGGGTGACAGAGCGCTGGTGACCAGTAGAAAAATCGGAACGCGCCACATACCGAGCCTCCTCACGAATGGCCGATCAAGCGAGGGCTGCGATGTCCGCGATCGCGTGCTGCGCACGGAGAGATCGCATGTTGGTGCCCCCTTCGCCTGTGCGAATGACGTATTTCGACCCCGTATTGTTTCTGACCGCACGGACCATGCCAGCGGCGGAACAGGACCATGGTCGCACGGAGAGTCCAGTGCAAGTCCCGGTGCCTGCCTATGCATCCGGGCCGTCGCCGCGACGCAGATCGATCTCCGCGCGCAGAGGCAAATGGTCGGACGCGGCGCGGGCGGCCGGGCTGTCGTGAACGGCCCAGCCGACGACGCGGGCCGCCGGCCTTACCCAGATGCGGTCGAGGGCCAGCAGCGGGAAACCGGAGGGGAACGTGCGAAAGCTGGGCGAGGGTCCCAGCGTGGCGTTCAGCCAGCGCAGCGGCCGCCCCATCATGAACCATTCATTGATGTCGCCGCAGACCACCACCAGCGGATCGGCGGCGATGCTCAGCGCGCCCAGCAGGCGTTTCACCTGCGTGCGGCGCTCGCCCGGAAAGAGACCCAGGTGCGTGACCACGCAGCGCAAGGATCCCCCCGGGATTTCCAGGTCGACGTCCAGCGCGGCGCGCGGTTCGCGCCGATAGACGGTGAGATCGATGTGCCGCACCTGCCGCACGCGGCGGCGGGTCAGCAGGGCGTTTCCATAGTGGCGATCGTCGTGAAAGATGGTCGGCCCGGCGATGGCCTGCATGCGCAGCGCGGCGGCCAGGTACTCCATGTGATGGCGGGCGTCGGCGGCCGGCAGCGTGGACGACCGCGAATCGACCTCCTGCAAGCCGATGATGTCGGCCTGGATCTCGGCCAGCACGGCGGCGATGCGCTCGGGAGCGTGCTTGCCGTCCAGGCCGATGCACCGATGAATGTTGTACGACGCCACCCGCAGTCGATCCCTGCCTGCCGTCGAAGAATGATCCGGGGGCTCCGTCATGCGTGCTTTCGCGCCGGCCCCTCGCGGCGGATCAGCCGGGTGATGCGCCGGCGCATCCAGGCGAGCAGCGCGACGATGGCCACCACGACCACGCCCAGAACCAGCAGGTTGCCCGGGTGCGGGTGGCGCAGCGTCCGTCCCAGGCGGTTGGCGAAGACGGTGAGGGCCAGGATCCCCGGCAACAGACCGATGGCGTTGCCCAGCACGAACGTGCGCAACGGGACCTTCAGCACGCCCGCCACCATGTTGATGATCGAAAAATTCCCGATCGGCAGCAGCCGGGCCGCCACGATGGCCAGCAGGCTGCGTTTCATCAGGTGCCCGCGCAGCGCGGCCAGGCGCGGTCCCGACAGCCAGGCGACCCGCTGTCGCCCGCCCAGCAGGATGACGCGACCGACGCCGTAGGTGACCACCGACGCCAGCAGGGCCCCGCCAAAGCAGTAAAGAAAGGCGTGCACGGGATCGAAGATCAACGCGGTGGTGGTCAGCAACACGGTGATGGGAAACAGGACCAGCGTGCCGGCCACGTAACCGGCCGGCACCCAGAACGGCGCCCACGGGTTGTCGCGCAGCCGATCGCTGAGCTCCCGGATGTTTTGCGGGCGCAGGTACTGACGGAGCGGCGTGAACATCCACAGCGCGGCCAGGGCCAGCAGCGCGACACAGACCAGCGCATAGCGCAGTAACGAGCTGTGCACCGGCCGTCGAAAAGACGGCGGCACGAACGCCTCGACGATCTGATCCGGGGGCGGCCGCTCGGGATCGCAGACCAGGCCATCCAGCACGGCCAGGTTGACCGGCACCTCTGTCCAGGAGGCGGGGGTATCGCCCTCCGGAATGGGCAGCGGCTGCAGGGTGCGCGGCGATTCGCGCAGCGATTCGACGGCGGCCACCAGCGAGCCGCGGGCGTCCAGCGCGGCGGCCACCGCCGGCGCCTGGCAGCCGAGGTGCTCTGCCAGCAGCCGGTCGCGCAGGCCGGCCACAGTGGGGCGCAGGCGCAGATCGTCGTCGGCATCGATGACCAGGTCGCATTCGCTGTCCAGGCCGACAGAGCGGTTGCTGAGGTTCGACGAGCCGACGCGCAGGAGGCGGTCGTCGATGATCAGGACCTTCGCGTGCACGTTCAGCAAGGCCCCGTCCAGGCCCGGCACGGTCGGGTAATAGACGCGCAGCCGGCCGAAACGATCGGCCTTGCGCAGGCGCTGCAACAGCTTCGCGCGCAGAACCCCCATCGAGCTCTGCTCCATCCAGCCGCCCTCCTTGCGGGGCAGGACCGCCACCACCTCGGGCCCGTCCGGTTCTGCCAGGCGCGCCGACAGCGCGTCGCCGATGGCCATCGACGTCAGGTACTGATTCTCGATGTAGATCCACTGGCGCGCCGCCGCGATGGCGTCCAGGTTCATGGCCAGCACCTCGCAAACGGCGGGCGCATCGGGATGGGGCATGGTGCGCGAGATGGCGATGGGGACCGAGCGGACGTCCGGCTGCAGCGTGGTCGGCCAGGGATCACCGGCGGTGTTGGTTGTCTGGTGGTCGCCCCCGACGGCGCCGGCGTCCGGCGCGCTGACGATCTCGCCGGTGGCCAGCCGCCACCGCTCGCGGGCCAGACTGCCCAGGGCCCGTGCCGCCTGACCGTCGACGGCGATCTGCACGTCGTGGACGGGCGGGTAGGGGAGCTGCGCGGGATCGACGCGATCCGGGTGCAGGGCGCGATGTTCAGATGTGTCCCAGCGCCGGATGGCCAGGTCCAGGCCGCCGGCGAAGGCGATGCGATCATCGACGACCACGATCTTCTGATGGTGCGAGGCCGTCGCCGGCAGCGCGCTGTCCAGGTGAAATCTCAGCCCGGGCGCACCGCCCACGCTGAAGCGGTACCAGGGAAGCGACTCACGTTCGAAGGTGAAGATGATCGAGAAATCCCAGCCCAGCAGGTAGACGCGCAGGCCCGGCCGGCTGGTGAGAACCTGGTTGAGGAATGGCAACAGCTCGGCCGGCCAATCTCCCGCTTCCGACTCGGGCACCAGCCGGACCCGGCTGTCGATGTCCCAGCCCAGGATGAAGACCGAATGGCGCGCCCGGGCGATCGACTGGCGCAGCGCCGAAAAATAGGCGGCGCCGTCGATCAAGAAGCTCACCCGCTCTGCCTGCGCGATACGCCAGCAGTTTCGCCCCTCGCGGACAATCACAACCAAGAAAACTAAGCACTGATTCGCCGCCCCCAACCCGGATGCTGGAGGGTGGTGGGCTGGCTACTGAATCAGGACGGCGCGCTCGACCCAGATGGGGACGTGATTGCCGTTCGGCGTGGGGTTGGGGTTTTGCCCCGGCAACCAGATGGCGGAGAAGCTGGGATCGCCCTGCGAACCGGGGGCGGGGGCGAACAAGGCGACGAACCACAGCTGCGGCCGGCTGTTGTTGATGCTGCCTTGCACGTCGGCGGTCATCTGGTTCAACTGCAATCCGTACGGACGGCGCGACGAGAACGCCAGCCAGTAAAGCGTCTTGCCCCGGAACGTCCCGTGGTCGGGGCTCCAGCGCGGCCACGAGTTGTCGCTGTTGGCCGGCCCGTTGGCGCGGGTCAGCGGCGTGGGCGTGCCGCCGCCGACGCCGACCAGGTTCAAGGTGCCGCTGATGTCGTCGTACCCGTCGCAAGGATCTTCGCCGTACCCGGCTCCGGTCTTGGTGGGGCCCGTGCAGTCAGAGCGGTTGAAGACCACCAGGGCGTCGTCGTCGCTGATGGCCGGGTAATAGCTGGTGAACCCGGCCTGGCGCGGCACCAGCAGGCGCGGGCTGTCGGTGACGGTCTTCCCGTCGGAATCGGCGATCCACAGCTGCGCGCCGGTCTTGATGTCGGCGTTGTGGCGGTTGACGTCGGTGGGCGACAGCTTCAGCGAGGTCTCATTGAACGCGGCGAACACGAACAGCTTGCCCTTGGGGCTCCAGAAGCCATCCGTCTTGCTCTCGGTGATCGACGTCAGCATCTCGCCCAGATCGACCGGCGGGTTGGCCACCGTGCGCAGCAGGAACTTGCCGCGGTACATGTTGATCATCCGCGAGCCGTCGGTGTTGAAGGTGGTCTCCGTGGCGTAGCCGGTGTCGATGGGGGGCGCCTCGAAGACGAACGGCGTGGTCTTGTTGGCCAGATCGATGATCTGAAAGCTGGAGGGATAGCTGCCGCCCATCGTGAGGGCCAGCTTTGTGCCGTCGTGGGTGATGGCGTGGCAGCCAAAGCACTTGAGGCCGCCGTTGGCCGGCATGGTCTCGTCAGCCTCGGTGTAGACGATCTGGGGCATGGCCGAATCGCCGGCGAAGTTATAGCGGGCGATCGAGGTGGTGGTGTCGGGCAGCGTGGTCCAGTAGTAAAGGCCGCCGGTCAGCGCCACCATCGTCCACGCCACCTTGATGGGGGCGCCTTCAATCACGCCCCCGGGGCCCAGCAGGCGCGCGGTCAATGACAGATCGTTGGTGGCCGACGCCGCGGCCAGCGTGCTGGTCAGCATGCTGGGCAGCGAGACATAGCAACCGGTCGCGCTGTTCGGCCCGGTCTCGCAGACGCCGTAGTACTTGATGTCCACGCCGTCGCCGCTGATGGCGATGCGCGCGCTGGTCTGGTTGGTCTTGGCGACGTGCACCGTCAGCGTCCCCCAGTTCGACGGGAACAGCGCACCGTCGGACGGGTACTTGATGTCGGCCGGGCCGGTTTGCGCCGGGCCGTCCAGCATCGTCTGGTCAGCGGGCAGAAAGCCGGTGCCGGTCAGCGAGCCGGTCACCGTGGCGACCAGCGCAGCCATGCCGGTCAGGTTGTTGGCCCTGGCCACGATGTCGAACGTGCCGGCGCCGCGCACGGTCGCCACGCCGCCGGCCACATCGATCAGCGACGGCGCGGAGCTGGACCAGCTGACCTTCGTACTGATGTCGCGCGAGGAGCCGTCGTTGAACTTGCCGGTGGCCGTATAGGTGGCCATCGCGCTGCCCCCCGGGGCCAGCGTCACCGTCTGCGTCGGGGGCGCGACGGTGATCGACTGCAATCCGTCGATGACCGGTCCCGTCGACATCCCACCGGTACCGGTGGCGCCACCGGAGCCCGCCCCTGCACCGCCCCCTGTCCCGCTGGCGCCGCCGCTGCCGGTGTTGCCGTTGTTCTTGATGCTCGCACAGGCCATGGGGATGGCCAGGGCGAGCAGACAGACCACGGTCCGAAGACCCGCCGCTTGCATTGCCCTGCAAAACTAGTCCCTGTCAAAACAGTCCGCAAAGTAAATCGTGGTCAACTATCACTGTTTACTGACGCAATTGAGATTGGAAAATCTCACTGTCGTCATTGACGGCGTGACGACACGACGGCACGCCACTGTCACACCTGGTGGCTGACTTTCAGGGCAGTGTCGCGGCGGCGCGGCCCAGGTCGGCCAGTTCGGATCCGGACAGTGCCTTTTCGTCGGTGAAGGCAATGCCCACCACGGCGCGAACCTGTCCCTGGGTGTCATGCACGGGCAGGGCGACCCCCGCTCGCGCGTCCACGGCGCGGGCGCCCGGCTGCACCTGGCCGGTGCTGTCCGTCTTGATGTTGCACGTGGAAATGGCCTCGTCGCGTTCCAGGGCCAGGCCGGCCATTCCCTTACCGCGGGGGACGCGCTGCACCTTCTGCTTGACCGGCTCGGGGATGCGCACGGCGGCGGCCAGCGTCAGCTCGTCGGGGCTGGTGCGCAGATGCACCGTCCCGGCGATACCCCCGCATGCGGCGAAGAATTTTTCCAACCAACCTTGATGATCTGGCGTGCTGTCCACGGCCCGGTAGCATAGCCCAAGCAAAAGCGGCGTGCCTCGTCGCTGGATGCGCTAATCTCCGGACGAGAATCCGGAAGCTCGTGGCCAAGCAAGATCCATCCCCTGCCTTGCCCGTGGTGACCACGTCGACCAGCGCGTCGACATCCGCGACCCCGTCGCCGGTCCGGTGCATCAGGCAGGCGTTCTCGGTGCCGTTTCAGTACGAGGTCGTCTTCGCGCGCGACGTCCTGGCGCCGGAAAGCACGGTTCTGGTCGACGCCATTTGTCGGCGCGAGCCCCAGCGCGTGCCACGGGTGCTGCCGGTTCTGGACGGCGGCCTGGAAGCCGCCTGGCCCGAGCTGCGCGGCTGGCTGACCCGCTATTTTCATCGCCACGCCGCGCGCCTGGCCCTGGCCGGGGCGCCGGCCACCGTCATCGGTGGCGAGGCCGCCAAGAATGACCCGGCGGTCGTCGCCGCCTTGCACGAGCTGTTTTTTCGCCAGGGCCTGGACCGGCACTGCGTCGTGCTGGTGATAGGCGGGGGCGCCGTTCAGGACGCGGCCGGGTACGCCGCCGCCACCGCGCATCGCGGGTTGCGCACGGTGCGCATGCCGACCACGGTCCTGTCGCAGAACGATTCCGGCGTGGGCGTCAAGAACGGCGTCAACTTGCATGGCGCCAAGAATTTCGTGGGCACGTTCGTGCCGCCCTTCGCCGTCATCAACGACGCTCGCTTCCTCGAGCGTCTGCCCGCCCGGGATCGCGTGGCGGGACTGGCGGAGACCATCAAGGTGGCGCTGATTCGCGACGCTGATTTCTTTGCGTTGATCGAGCAGCAGGTGGGCGCCCTGGCGTCGTTCGACGCGGCCATCACCGACCAGGTGATCCAGCGCTCGGCCGAGTTGCACCTGCGCCACATCGCCACCGGCGGCGATCCGTTCGAGCAGGGGAGCGCCCGGCCGCTGGACTTCGGCCACTGGGCCGCCCACAAGCTGGAGAGCATGACCGCCCACGAGCTGCGCCACGGCGAGGCGGTGGGCCTCGGATTGCTGCTGGACGGCCGCTATTCCGTCGAGGCCGGGCTGCTGGCCGAAGCGGCGTTTCTGCGCCTGGCCCGCGTGGTGCGCGCGGTGGGCCTGCCCACCTGGCATCCGGCGCTGGGCGAACGCGACGCCGACGGCCGCCTGGCGGTGATGACGGGTCTGGAGGATTTTCGCCAGCACCTGGGGGGTGACCTGACGGTGACGCTGCTGCCGGCCATCGGCCAGGCGATCGAGGTGCACGAGATGCGCGCCGAGCTGATCGAGAAGGCGCTGGGGTGGCTGCGCGCGGCCGCCGGCCCGCCATGATCGTCGATGGTCTGCCCGGCCCTCACCGGCACCTGACCTACTGCACGAACATCCACCGGGGCGAGACCTGGCCGGCCGTGCTGGAGAACCTCCGCACGCACGTCCTGGACGTCAAGGGCCAGGTTTCGCCCCACCATCCGTTTGGCGTCGGCCTGCGCCTGTCAGCGGCGGCGGCGCGCGGTCTGGCCGAGGCCGATGCGCTGGTGGCGTTCCAGGAGTTTCTGCGCGCCAATGACCTCTACGTCTTCACCATCAACGGTTTCCCGCACGGGACCTTCTCGGGCACCGTGGTCAAGGAGCAGGTGTATCGGCCCGACTGGTTGGAAGACGAACGCGTCCGCTACTCCGATCAGCTGGCGCAGCTCCTGGCGGCGCTGTTGCCGCCGGAGCTGGAGGGCACCGTCAGCACAGTGCCCGGTTGTTTCCTGGAGCGCGGCACGCTGGCCAGCGCGGGCGCCGCCCTGGCCGCGAACCTGCGCCGGCACGCCGTGGCGCTATGGCGGTTGCGCGAGACCACCGGTCGGACTGTGGCGCTGGCGCTGGAGCCGGAACCGCACTGCGCGATCGAGACCACCGCCCAGGCCGCGGCGTTCTTCACCCAGCAGCTGTGGTCGGCCTCCTCGCTGCGCGCCTTCGCCGGCGCGACCGGTGTTGCCTCGCCGGGCGCCGCCGAGGAGATCTTGCGTCGCCACGTCGGTGTCTGCCTGGACGCCTGCCACGCGGCGGTGGAGTTCGAGGATCCCACGGAGGCCGTGGCCCGCCTGACCGGCGCCGGCGTTCGCATCCTGAAGGTGCAGGTCAGCGCCGGCCTGCGCGTGCCGTCGCCCGACGCCGAGGCGCTGGCGGCGCTGGCCCGCTTTGCCGAGGACGTGTACCTGCACCAGGTGGTGATCCGCGCCGGCGAACGGCTGTCGCGTTTTGTGGATCTGCCGGCGGCGCTGGCCCAGGCGCGAGCCGCCGGTACCGACGAGCGCGCCGGACTGGGCGACGAATGGCGCGTGCATTTTCACGTGCCGCTGTTTCGCGAGCAGCTCGGCCGTTTCACCAACACGGCGAACTTCCTGCGCCCGCTGCTGGCGGCGCTGGCCCGCCGCGACGACGTCCAGCAATACGAGGTCGAGACCTATACCTGGGACGTCCTGCCGCCCGAATATCGAAACGAGCCGGTGGTCGACGCCGTCGCCCGCGAGCTGCGCTGGACCCTGGCCGCGCTGCGGCCTGAAGGTGTCCGTCCATGAAGAAGCGCGTCGGCAGCCGATGGTGGGGAACGGCGCTGCGCCTGGGGCGCGTCTCGAACGTGCCGACGGTATGGACCAACGTCATGGCCGGCGCGGCGCTGGGTGGTGGCGCGCTGACGCTGGACCTGGTCGTGCCGGTGGGGGTGGCGATGTCGCTGGCCTACGTGGCCGGCATGTACCTGAACGACGCCTTCGATCGCCGCTGGGACGCGCAGCACCGACCGGAGCGCCCCATCCCTGCCGGCCATGTCAAGGCGCGCACGGTGTTCAGCGCCGGGTTCGGCATGCTGGCCGTGGCGCTGCTGATCTTGCTGCTGGGCCCTGGCGGCGGCCGGGCGTTCCCCGCCGGCCTGACCCTGGCGGCGCTGATCCTCTTTTACGACATCAGCCACAAGAGCAACCCCTTTGCCCCGGTGATCATGGGCCTGTGCCGCGTGGCCGTGTACCTGACCGCGGCGCGCGCGGCGGCGCCGGGATGGCGACCGACCCTCTTCGTCGGCGCGGCGTTTCTGCTGGCGTATCTGATCATGCTGTCCACCATCGCCCGCCGTGAAACCACGGATCCGCGCCTGGCCCGCCTGGTCGGCCCCTTGATCGCCGGTATCGCGCTGGTCGACGGCGCGCAGTTGCTGGCGCTGGGACAACCCTTCCCGGCCGGGCTGTGCGTGGTGGCGTTCTTTCTCACGCGACGGCTGCAGCGCCGCGTCCCGGGCACCTGAGCGCGTTCGTTTCTGGATCGCCTCGCCGGGCGTTCACCCGAAGACGTGCGCCAGGACCAGGTCCTTGACGTCGGTGGCGGCGATGGCGGCGCCGGGCTCGGGCCGTCGCAACAGGCGCTCCGGCTCGCTGGTGATCAGCAGCGGCCCTTCGTCGGGCGTCGGCGTCAGCCGCCCGTGTGAACCGCGCACCAGCGTCGGATCGAGACCGATCACGTTCAGCAGCGCGCGCATCCCCAGCTTGCGCGCCAGCAGCTTGCCGGCGATCTTCAGTTTCGGCGCCGCCAGCTTCGGATCGAGAAACAGCTCGACCGGGTCATAGCCAGGCTTGCGGTGAATGTCGACGGTGCGCGCAAAGTCGGGCGCCAGCGCGTCGTCCAGCCAGTAATAGTAGGAAAACCAGCGATCGGGCGCGCTGACCGCCACCAGCTCGCCGGCGCGCGGGTGGTCAAGCCCGTGGGCGCGCTTTTCGTCACGGCCCCAGATCTCGGCGATGCCCTCTTGGTGCCGCAGCAACTCGGCCACCGCGGCCTGCATCGAAGGTCGCCGGACATAGACGTGGGCGAACTGGTGATCGACCACGGCGAAGGCCTCCGACGCGCCGGCGTCCAGGATCTCCCCGGCATCCTCGCGGCGCGCCGCCAGCCAGCCGGCGCGCCGCAAGAGCTGATTGATGGGCACCGCGCCGCTGACCTCGGTGATGCCGTACTCCGACAGCACGATCACCGCCGCGCCCGTCCGCTGCGCCTGCTCGATCAGCGCCCCGCACACGGTGTCGATGGCGCGCAGATCGCGCCCGATCTCCGGGTGGCTCGGTCCCAGCCGCTGCAGGTTGTAGTCAAGGTGGGGCAGATAAACCAGCTGCAGCGTGGGGGCCTGCTGGTCCCAGATGCGCGCCGCCGCCCGCCCGATCCACTCGCTGCAGGTGATGTCCGCCGCCGGCCCCCAGAAACGAAACAGGGGGAACGTCCCCAGCGCGGCCTGCAGCTCGTCGCGCAACCCGGCAGGATGCGTGTGCAGGTCGGGCAGCTTGCGTCCGTCCGCCGGGTACTGCGGCCGCGGCGTCACCGCGATGTCCGCCGTGCCGTACATGTTGAACCACCAGAAGAGCTTGGCGCAGGTGAACGCCGGATCGCGGCGCTTGCCCGCCTCCCAGATGGTCTCGCCGCTGACCAGCGCGTTCGACTGGCGCCACAGCGCCACCTCGGCGGTGTCCCGGTAGTACCAGCCATTGGCCACGCAGCCGTGCTGCGACGGCAGCAACCCGGTGGTCAGCGTCGCCTGCACCGTGCAGGTCACCGCCGGCTCGACCGTGCGCAGCGGCCGCACCGCGCCCCGCTGGGCCAGCGCGGACAGGTTGGGGGTGTGGGGCCCCAGCAGCCGCGGCGTCAACCCGACGACGTTGAGGACCAGCGTGCGGCGCATACCGCGCTAGTCAACGCGCGGGGTTTGACCGCGCAGCACCGAATTGCCCTCGAAGAGCTGGCGCTGATCGATGGGCACCGATTCGCTCGGAGCGTCCGGCTCGGCCGGCAGATCCAGCCGCTGGCTCTGGGCAAAGAAGCGCACCGGGTTGCTCCAGCAGATGGTCTCGATGACGCTCTCGGCGATCCCGGCGTCGCGGAAGGCCGCCGCCGTCTTGGGCACCTTCAAGGGATCGCTGACGCCCCAGTCGGCGGCGCTGTTGACCAGCACGCGCTCGCCGCCGTACGTCTGCACCAGCGTCACCATGCGCGCCTCGTCCATCTTCGTCGCCGGATAGATGGTGTGCCCGGCCCAGCAGCCGGCGTCCAGCGTCAGCTTGATGGTCTCCTCGTTGTTGTGATCGATGAGGGCCAGCTCCGGCGGAAACTGCGTCTCGCGCAGCAGGGCGATGCTGCGTTCCGTGCCGCGCTTCTTGTCTCTGTGTGGCGTGTGGATCAGCACCGGCAGCTGCGCCTCGCGCGCCATGGCCAGCTGCGCGCCGAAGATGCGATCCTCGGCCGCCGTCTGATCGTCATAGCCAATCTCGCCCACGGCCACCACGCCGTCCTTGGCCAGGTAGCGCGGCAGGATCGCCAGCACGCCGTCGGCCACCTTGGCGTTGTTGGCCTCCTTGGGGTTCAGCGCCAGCGTGCAGAAATGGCGGATGCCGAACTGCTGCGCGCGAAAACGCTCCCAGCCCATCAGCGACAGGAAATAGTCCTCAAAGCTGCCCACGTTCGTGCGCGGCTGTCCGACCCAGAAGGCCGGTTCGACGATGGCGGCGATGCCCGCGGCGGCCATTGCCTGATAGTCATCGGTCGTGCGCGATGTCATATGGATGTGGGGATCAAACAGCCGCATGCGGATCTCCTTGTAGGATCAGGTTGGTGTCCTCGGGAACTGACCGACCGGCGGCCCGTCTCTCGCTGACATAGCCGGCCACCATGCGCTGTAATTCAGGGTCAACTCGTTGCGCCAGCCCCTGCAGGCGACGCAGCGACAGTCCGTTGAACAGACACTTGAGGACCAGCTGGTTGAAGGCGGCGTCGGGAAAATGCCGGGCAGGGTAGGGGTTGTCGAAGGCGATGGCCTCGATGACCGTCAGCGCGTTGCTGCGAACCGCTTCGATGGCCACCGCCACGAATCGTTCGGGCGACGGCAGATAGGGAAGGACGCGCAGCACCGCCTGCTGTTCTCGCAGCTCGCCCTTGGCGTAAAGGTCGTCGACCAGCGCGACGTGCATGCTGGGCGGATGACCGGCCAGCACCGCCAGCAGCAGCAGGGCGCGCCCGTACTCGTCCATGCAAAACCCCGACGGCGACAGGGGCAGCGTCCGTTCTTCGTCGGCGGACGCCGTCAGCTTGGCGTGACCGAGGCGCCTCCCCGCGGCGCTCCAGGCCAGCGTGAAGGTGATGGCGGCCGGCTGTTCGGCGGCGATCTGGCCCAGCGCCGTGGCCAGCCAGGCGGCGGCTGGCTTTCCGGCGCGCGAGGCAAGAAACGTCGCGGCGGCCTCCCAGTTCACAGCCGGCATACTAGCGCGATCGCGGGCATCCGGCCCAGCGTTCCTGCCTGGTGCCGCTCGTCAGAAGTTCGGCGCTAGCGGACCGCATCCCGGACGAAGGCCGCCAGCGCGGCGTCCCCGGCGGTGGCCGTGACTCCGGCGGGCAGCCGCTTCAAGAACCAGGTGACCGTCCAGCTGGTCGACGCGCCCGGGGCGATGTCGCCGTAGGCGCCTTGATCCTCCAGTTCGATATAGGTGTGCAGCTTGTTGGTGTACAGCTCGACGTCACCTTCGGTGGGCGCGATCTGGGCCGGCGGCACGTCAGCGAATTTCTTGATGAGGACCACACCCTGGTCGACGTGCGCGATCCAGCCTTCGGTGGCGTCGGCGATCAGCTTGCTGTCGGCGCTGATCTTGGCGGCGTCATAGGTGAACCAGGTGATGCCCGCTTCGCCGGTGGTGGGCAACGTGGCGCCCATGGACAACATGGATTTGCTCCCTGTGGGAAAAAACGTCAGCCCGCTTGCAGCCACGCGCGTGATCTCCCAGGGCGCCATGTGAACCACGACCTGCTTGGTGTTGGTTATCTTGTACGTGATCTGCACGGTGCCGCGCCCGCGATCGGCGGCGAACGTCTTGCTGATGCTGACCCCCAGCAGCGGGCTGGGCGGGCCGGTCATGGTGACCGAGGTGGCCGTGGCGGTCGTGGCGAAAGGCGCGCTGTCGATCTGCGTGGGTGGGGGCTGCTTCCACTGACTCTCCGGGCTGGTCCAGAACGTCGAGCCCCAGTAAAGGTCGTTCACCGCCGGTCCGGTCAGCAGGTTGCGCCCGCCGAGCGCGAAGGTGGTGATGCGGCCGCCCACCTGCGGATCGACCTCGAACGTCACCTCGCCCAGGTCGAAGGCCCAGCGGCCGTTGCGTTGCACGGGCATCGCCGGGCCGGTGGCGGCCACGTCGCTGGCGGCGTCGCCCGGGCCGGCGTCGGGCGCAGGGGTGTCCTTGCCGGCGTCGGCGGGGCTCTGTCCGCCGGTGCCACCGGTGGGCGCGCCGCCGGTCCCGCCGCTGGTCGCGCCACCACTGCCGGACGCCGCGCCGCCGCTGCCCGTGGCGCCGCCAGCGCCACCAGAGGTCGCGCCACCGCCACCGCCGCTTCCTGCCGCGCCGGTCGGCGTGCCGGCTCCGTTACCACCCGAGCAGCCGACCAGCGCAATCATCGCGACGAACGCGGCATAGAAAGATCCTGTATTGCGCCCGCTCATCATGCACAATCCTTCCCGCCAAAACGGCTGGGAGAAAGCGTGATGATTCTATTTCAACTGAGTTTTGAAGTGGCGCCGGAAAGACAGGCCGAGTTCGAAAGATCATTTGCCAATGATTTTTTGCCCGCGCTACGCAAACAAAACGGATTCGTCAGCGCGCGGTTCATTCGCTTGTACGCAGCGTCTCAGATCGCCGAGATCGAGGCCGCGCCGACCGAGTTCAATTACCAGGTGAACTTTGTCTTCCAGTCGGAGACCCTGCGCCGGGCCTGGGCCGCCAGCGCCGACCACGACGTCGCCTGGCCAAAATTCAGCGCCATCGCCCGCAAGGCCATCTGGCGCGGCTACGACATCCTGGCCGGCATCGACTGACGGCCAGCGCCGTTACGCGGCCGTCCTACCAGACGTAGTTGGCGCCGACGCCCATGAAGTTCAGGTTCTGCTTTTCGCCATAGTGCCACTGGGAGGTCCAGTGCATGAACTCGGCGTTGAGGACGATGGCGTCGAACTTGTGGCTGACCGTGGCGTGAAACTCGTATTGCTGCTTCAGCACGTCGCTTGACGCCATGTCGCTCTCGTCCAGCGCGGTCGGACGCACGAACAGGATGCCGCCGCCGCCCGTCAGCAGCGTCCCCTGAATGTCCAGCTGCAGGTTGCCGTAGAAGCCGCGGAAGAGCCGCAGCTCGTGGGTGGCGCTCTTGTCGAACGAGATCGGGTTCGACGGATCGGTGGCCTCCATGGGGACGCGCTCGCCGATGCCGGCCCCCGTCCAGCCACCGCCTCCCAGCCCGAACCAGCCGACGTTCAGCAGGGCCGTGCCCATGACGCCCCAGACGTCGTGCGGCGTGGCGGTGCCGGGCGTGGTGCCCGACGGCGCCGTGCTGTTGTAGATCCTGTCGTACAGGCTCTGCGCGAACACCCGCACGCGCGCCGGCCCGAACGTCTGGTCGTAGTTGATGTCCGCGTCGACCCGGGGGTACGGCGCCATACCGATGCCGATGCCGACGACCGGGTCGGCGATGGCCAGCTGAAACTGGAAGCCCGCCGCCCGCGGCGAGGTATAGCGGAACGCCCCGTCAAAGCCGGCGTACAGGGGCCCGGCGCCCACGGAGCCGCAGGCGATGGTCGACGCATTGACGACGCAGGGGTGGCCGACGCCGTAGTGGAAAGCCATGACCACCACCTCGGCCGAGCTGGACGCGAACAGGCCGAACATGCGGCCGAACTTGAAGGTGCCGTACGGGCTCTCCACCGCGGCCCAGCCCTCGCGGTAGTCGACGTCCTTCTGATAGTTCTGCCCGCGGTTGCTGTTGAGGCCGTTCATGCTGATCGCCAGGAACGACGTGATCCTTGTTCGCTCGCTGATCTGGCGGTTCACGCCGAACCCGATCTGGGTCCCGATAAAGCCGCTGCGAACATCAGACAGCGTGATCGTGCTGTCCCGCATATCGCTGATGATCCGTCCGTCCAGGACCTGACCGCCGGCCGAGGGCAATCCGTTCTTGAAGGATGGGTCGGCGTCGCCCTTGACCAGTTGATAATGCGCGCCGATGAGGCCATTCGTGTAAACCGACCAGCCGTCTTTTTCGAACACCGTCAGATCCGCACGGGCCTGCCCAGAGCTCATCAAGATGGCCATCATCGCGGCGGCCAGCGTGACCTTCATTGTTGATGTCCCGAATCGTTTCATGGGCCCTCACCTTTCCAACCCCCCGTTCTCGCGGGGGGGCGATGCCGTTTCCCGAAGGCACGATTGCCGAAAACCCCGGACAGAAAGCCGGCGCGTTATAACATCGCCTCACGCCGAAATGGCGCAAAAGTGCGGCCCCCAGGTTCGTTTATTGATTCGATTATTTGAATGACCACCCGCACCGCGCGCGCTGCGCCGAATAAGCGCAGGGCCCGGGAAGGTTTCCTGTTTTGCTGGCCTCTTGGTATATGTTCTTCACGCTTGCCCGGGCGCTCGGCTGGAAGCCGTCGCGCACTGGCAGGACTGGGAAATGCAACATCGCCCATCCAGCCACTCTGAGCTAATATGTGCGCGGGTCGGTGGACCCGGTTTGTAGTAAAGAAACCGCGCGCCGACACCCGCCCCCTTAGGAGGTTCTCCATGCGAACGGTCGTGAGTTCGAAGTCTCGCTTGTTTCTTATGACGTCGCTGCTCTGCTGTGCGGCGGGCGTTACTTCGCTCCATTGTGGCTTCAGCGGCGGCGCCAGCGGCACGGGCGGCACGACGGGCAGCGGCAGCGGCGGAAACGGCGCGGCTGGCACGACCGGCAGCGGCGGCAGCGGCAACCCCGGCAGCGGCGGGTCAGGTAACCCCGGTAGCGGCGGCGACCCCGGCACGGACGCCAGCACGACGGGCAGCGGCGGCAGCGGTAACCCTGGCACCGGGGGCGGCGCGCCGGGCAGCGGTGGAACGGTGGCGGGCGGAACCTTCAAGAACTACGAGTACACCGGCATGTGGCCGAACGCGCCCATCGCCCTCGCCACCAAGCCAGGCAAGCTGACCTACACGAAGATCGTCATCCACAATCAGTTTCTGGCCGAGAGCTGCTCGATCGGCGATTACAACAACGACGGCATGCCTGACGTCTCGTCGGGCCGGATCTGGTACCAGGGCCCTGACTTCAAGACCAAGCACGCCTTCCGTTCGGGCCACGGCGTTCTTCCATCGAATGGTGATCCACCCGAGATCAACACCGGCGTCTCGGACGACTGGGCGGACTTTCCCTACGACATGGACGGCGACGGCTGGACGGACATCATCAATGTTGCCCAGTGCGACGTGAACGAGGTCACCGACACGGCGAACAAGGTCGGCACCGTCCAGCCGCACGCCACCGCCATCTGGTATCGCAACCCGGGCAGCGCCGCGGCGCTGGCCGGCGATCCGATGTGGGTCAGCCACCAGATGCACACCGACGTCCGACTGGAGCATCACGGCCTGGTCGACATGAACGGCGACGGCTATCCCGAGTTGCTCGGTGCGTGCAAGAACTGCAATCCCGCCACGACGAAGGGCTATTACCAGGGCGATCCGAAGAACCCGAACAACCCGTGGACCTTCCATTCAGTGACTCGTGCCTACACGTTCCCCTTCGGCGGCACCGGCTGGATGCACGGACTGGGCGCCGGCGACGTCAACGGCGACGGCAAGCCCGATCTGCTCGAGCGCGGCGGCGTGTGGTTCGCTCAGGGCGACGCCAAGAACCCCACCTGGAATCAGACCATGTGCACGGGCGCGAACACGCCGGCTGGCTGTGGCTGGGTGGCCGAGAAGTCGCCTCTGTTGCCCACCGGCCTCTATGACGGCAAGCCTGACGCCGATGGCAACAAGGGCGCCTCGCACATGTTTGCCGTCGACATGGACAAGGACGGCAAGGTCGACATCGTGGCCGCCGACTGGGCCCATGGCATCGGCCTGTACTGGTACAAGCAGGGCGACAACATGAAGTTCACCAAGTACCAGTTCATGGGCGACAGCGCCGCGGACGTTGCCGGAGATCCCGCCAAGTGGGGCGCCGGCTTCACCGAGCCTCACGCGCTGCAGGTCGTGGACATGGACGGCGACGGCCGGCCCGACGTCGTCACGGGCAAGATGCGCTTTGCCCACCCGCACACTTATGGCGATCCCGACAGCGACAGCACGCCCTATATCTATGTCTTCAAGAACGTGGCCACGATGGACAGCCGGACGGGCGCCCCGATCACGCTGCAGCCGATCAAGGTCGACGGTGACCCGACCAAGATGCCCGGAACCACGGACGGTGGCATGGGCGTCGGCCGCCAGCTGGCGGTGGGCCACGCGAACAACGACGGCATCATGGACATCTGCGTGGGCACCAAGGTGGGCCTCGCGGTGTTCCTGGGCCAGTAGAGAGAATCG
This sequence comes from Polyangia bacterium, assembly GCA_035577105.1. Classification (GTDB taxonomy): domain Bacteria; phylum Myxococcota_A; class Polyangia; order Fen-1088; family Fen-1088; genus DATKEU01. The sequence goes on along the minus strand of DATLVT010000706.1, from coordinate 3,190 downwards.
CGAGCTGGAACGCTTAGACGGCGGCGTGGACTTCGATCCCTTCGACGCCGCCGTCAAGCGCGATCCGTATCCGTTCTACGCTCAGCTCCGGCGCGCCACACCGGTCTTTCACGTGGCGGCACGCCGGATGTGGGCGATCAGCCGGCACGCTGACGTCAGCTTCGCGCTGCGGCGGCCGGAGCTGTTCTCGTCGTCGGTGAACGCCGACGGCAAGGACCTGCCGGCGGCGGAGACGCTGCTGGGATCCGATCCGCCGGACCACACGCGCCTGCGCAAGCGGGTCGAGCGCACCTTCACCCCGCGGCGGGTGCGCGAGCTCGGCCCGCGCGTGGAGGCGCTGGCGGCGACGCTGGTCGGCGCGTTCGCCGGGCGCGGCGCGGCCGACGCAATCGCCGAGCTGGCCGCCCCGCTGCCGGTCATCCTCATCGCCGAGCTGATGGGCATCGACCCGCACCGCCACGATGAATTCAAGCAGTGGGCCGACGCGGTGATCATCCGCGGCACCGGCCGCGCGTCGGACACGCCACGCGCCGAGCTGGACGCGCGCGTGGCCGCGTTCAAGGCCTTCCTGGGCGGCGAGATCGAGGCCCGGCGGCGCGCGCCCGGCGACGACCTGATCAGCGCGCTGGTGCGCGACGAGCCCGACGCGCCCGGTCTGCCGCCGGCCCAGGCGCTGAATTTCGCCGTCCTGCTCTTGCTGGGCGGCAGCGAGACCACCACCCATCTCATCGGAAATGCCCTGCGCGCCCTGTTCGCCGACCGCAGGGCGCTGGCGCGCGTGCGCGGCAACCCTGCACTGATCCCTGCAGTCGTCGAGGAGACGCTGCGCCATGATCCGCCCGTGCAAAGTGTGCTGCGGCGAACCACGGCCGACGTCGAGTTGGGGGGCCAGCGCCTGCCGGCGGGCGCCTCCGTGCTGTTGCTGCTCGCCTCCGCCAACCGCGACGAGCGCGTGTTCGCGGACGGAGATCAGTTTCTCCTCGACCGCGACCCCGTGGACGCCAGGCCTCTTGCCTTCGGCGCCGGACCTCACCACTGCCTGGGCGCGACCCTGGCGCGCATGGAGGCGACGGCCGCTCTGCAAGCGTTGCTGGCCTTGCCCGGCCTGCGTCCGTCGTACACCGACGTCGAGCTGGTCGATTCTTTCGTGCTGCGCGGCCCCCGCGCGCTGGCGATCGCCTTCGATGATTCCGCTGGATAAAGATTCAGAGCGGCGCGAGAGACTCTTGGTAAGGTGGCGGAATCCGCCTGCCAGGGTCCGACCTGCTTCAATCAGGGGACGGCTGGCGGTAACAGAAAAACGCCGGCTCACCGCTTTTTTTGAACTGTTTCGACCTCGAGGCTCCACAAAGCCTGGGGGCCTTGTCCAGGCACAACGCGAAGCGCGGAGTTGCTGGACCGACCCCAATTTTCGGGGTAAGCAGAGCCACCGCGTCTCCCTTTAGCAGCGTATTCGTCACAGGAGGGCCCACTATGCAACGCCATTTCTTGAACCAGGTGTCGTCGTTACTCGCGGTCGGGCTGATTGCGGCTCTCTCGTCGGTGGCCTGCTCGTCCGGGTCGACCGCGACGCCGCCTGGTTCCGGCGGCACAGTCGGTTCGGGAACCGGCGGCACTGTCAGCGGAACGGGCGGCGCCGGAACCGGCGGCAGCAACGTGACCGGCAGCGGTGGCGATGCGACAGGCAGCGGAGGCCAGGGCAGCGGCGGCAGCGGCGACGCGAGCGTTGATATGGGCGGCGGCAGCGGCGGCGCGGTCGCGATGGCGCCAGCATGTGCGCCGACGACCCAGACCAGCACGGGCGGGCTCAGCATCCGGCGCAACGACATCAACGCCCGCAAGGTGATGAACGCGCCGGCGGCGGACCTGACCAAGATCGAGTACGACCCGATGAACAAGGTCATCGTCGCCATGAGCAAGAGCGGCAAGTTCTGGAAGATCGACCCGGTGGCGAACACCGCGACACCGATCGAGACCAACTACAACTTCGCCGGCGATCACCGGGGGCTGGCCTTCGCGGCGGACGGGACGATGTACGTGCTGTCGGCGACCGACAACCCGATATCGGCCACCTTGCGCAAGGGCGTCGGCGCGATGGGCAGCCGCACCTGGTCGACGCTGGCGTCGACGGCCTCCTTCCCCATGGGCAATGGAACCTTCGATCACAACTTCTCTGGCCTGGCTGTCAGCCCCGACGGAAAGTACGTGTTCTTCAGCAGCGGCTCTCGCTCGGATCACGGCGAGGTGGAGATGGGTGTCCGCGAGGTGCCGCTCTCGTCGGCGATCTTCCGTGTCCCGACAGACGCGGTCAGCACGCTGCCGAACGACGACGCGATGTTGAAGGCCAAGGGGTACATGTTCGCCGATGGGACGCGGAACGCGTTTGACATGGCATTCAACGCCGACGGCGATCTGATCGCCACCGACAACGGCCCGGACATCAGCTTCCCCGACGAGGTCAACTGGATCCAGGAGGGCAAGCACTATGGTTTCCCGTGGCGCCTGGGAACCGACAAGAACCCGAACATGGACCCGACGTACACGCCTGATAATGACAACCGCCTTCCTCCGGGAGGGAGTTACCAGGCGGTGGGCTCACACACTTATTTCTACGAGCCAGGCTTTCCGCCGGCACCGACGGGCGTCGCCTTCACCGACCCGATCATCAACCACGGACCGGACGCCAACAAGTTCATGACCGGCGGAAAGGCCGGCACGATTCAACAGGGCACGATGGCCGGTGTGACACCACACCGCTCACCTCTGGGGATCGCCTTCGACAAGGGCTCTCTTTGCGGCGACTACTACAAGGCGGGCTTCATGCTCAGCTACGGCGCGGTCCTGGACCTGTTCAATGATCACGGCGAGGATCTGTTGCTGCTGAAGCTGACCAAGAACGGCGACGCCTACGAGATGACGGCGACCCAGATTGCTGCCGGTATCAAGCAGGTCATGGACGACGTCCTGGTGGGCAACAAGCTTTACACCGTGGGCTGGATGGGCGGCAGCATCTACGAGTTCACGTTCCCGCTGCCGAAATGAACCGCTGGACCTGAACTGAAACAGAAGGACTAATCCGTGAAATCGTTTCTGATTGCGTGCGGCCTGGTCGCGCTGACCAGCGCAGCTTGTGGTTCTGGTGAGGGTGGCAACGCGGGCACCGGTGGTCGCTCCGGCGGCACGGGTGGCG